>JBLMXT010000368.1:0-6021 GCA_050257915.1 Deltaproteobacteria bacterium | reverse complement strand
CGGCGCGGCGCGCCTCCGGGCGCGCGGTGGCCGCGCCCAGAGGCAGCGTATACAATCGTCGTTCGAGATTCGCTGGGAAAGGAGCTCGCCATCAGCTTCCTCGGATTCGTAACGGGCTTCGGCGCCCGCGACATGGCGGTCGACCTCGGCACCGCCAACACACTCGTCTATCTCCGCGGTCGGGGCATCGTGCTCAGCGAGCCGTCGGTGGTCGCCATCGACCACCGCTCGGGCGAGGTCCACGCCGTCGGCGCGGAGGCCAAGCGCATGCTGGGCCGCACGCCCGCCACGATCAGTGCGGTGCGGCCGCTCAAGGACGGCGTCATCGCCGACTTCGACGTGACCGAGCAGATGCTCCGCCACTTCATCCGCAAGGTCATGCAGAACCGCTGGGCCCACCCGCGCGTCGTGATCTGCGTGCCCAGCGGCGTGACCGGGGTCGAGAAGCGCGCCGTCGAGGAGGCCACGTACTCCGCCGGCGCCCGCTGGGCGACCCTCATCGAAGAGCCCATGGCCGCCGCCATCGGCGCCGGCCTGCCCGTCGCCGAGCCTACCGGCAGCATGATCGTCGACATCGGCGGCGGCACCAGCGAGGTCGCGGTCATCTCCCTCGGCGGCATCGTCGTCAGCCAGTCCATCCGCGTCGGCGGCGACGAGCTGGACGAGGCGGTCATCAGCTACGTCAAGAAGGAGTACAAGCTCCTCATCGGCAGCCAGACCGCCGAGGAGATCAAGCTCGAGATCGGCTCGGCCTACCCGCTTCCCCAGGAGGAGCAGGCCGAGATCCGCGGGCGCGACCTCGTCACGGGGCTTCCCAAGACGGTGGTCCTCTCGTCCGAGGAGGTGCGCACCGCGCTCGAGGAGCCCACGCAGGCGATCGTCGACGCGATCAAGGCGACGCTCGACAAGACGCCGCCGGAGCTCGCCAGCGACATCATGGACCGCGGCATCATGCTGGCCGGCGGCGGGTCGCTGCTCCAGGGCCTCGCCGAGCGCCTGCGCGACGAGACCCAGATGCCGGTGCACGTCGCCGAATCGCCGCTCACCTGCGTGGCCGTGGGCTCGGGCAAGTACCTCGAGGAGTTCGATGTCCTGGTCAAGAGCAAGCGCAACTCCCGGCCGCGGGGCCGGTAGTCCCAGCCCTCGCTGACCCGTGAATCGCCGGCACGTCCTCCGGCGGCGGATCGTCGTGGCAGTCCTGCTGCTGCTCGCCGTCGCGCTGCTCACCGCGTACTTCCGCGAGTCGGACAGCGGCGTGGCGCACAGCGTGCAGAGCGGGGTCCTCACGGTCGTCTCACCGCTGCAGAGCGGCACCGCCACCGCGACCAAGCCCTTCCGCGACGCCTGGAACTGGGTCGGCGACCTGTTCAGCGCCAAGTCGGAGAACAAGGCCCTCAAGCGAGAGGTGCAGGACCTGCGTGCGGGCCTCGCCGAAGAGCTCACGACGCAGGCGGAGAACGACCAGCTGCGCGCGCTCCTCGACTTCCAGGAGGACCACGTGTTCCCCAAGGACGTGCAGCTCGTGGCGGCACGCGTCGTCGCGCGCTCCACCAGCGCCTGGTACTCCACGGCGACGATCAGCGCGGGCAGCAGCGACGGAGTTGACGTGTACGACCCGGTCATCAACGGACAGGGCCTCGTGGGCCGCGTCACCAAGGTGAACGCGAACGCGGCGCAGGTGCTGCTCGTCACTGACCAGCAGAGCTTCGTCGACGCCATGGTCGAGCCGGGAGGGGCGCAGGGCATCACCAGCGGCAGTGTGACCGGCGACATCACGCTCGAGTACGTGGACAAGAACGAGAAGGTCGAGGTGGGACAGTACGTGGTGACCTCCGGACGCAACGGGTCGGTGTTCGTCAAGGGCATCCCCATCGGGCGGGTCGCGAGCGTGGCACGGCAGGATGTGGAGCTCTACCAATCCATCGCCGTCAAACCATGGGTCGACTTCCGCAAGCTCGACATCGTCCAGGTGATCACGCGATGAGCGTCATCCGTCCCGTCGCCGAGAAGACCGAGCGCGCCTGGCCGGCGTGGGGCGAGGTGGCGCGGCTCGCCGTCGTGCTGCTGCTCGCCGTGCTGCTGCAGACGGCCGTGGCGCCGCACCTGCGCCTGCTCGGCGCCTACCCGGACTTCGCCCTCATCGCCGTGGTCTGCGTGGCGCTCGTCAAGGGGTCGGAGACCGGCGCCGTGTTCGGCTTCCTCACGGGGATGCTCACGGCGATCGCGCTCATGGAGCCCTTCGGCCTGAGCGCGTTCGTCTTCGTGCTCGTCGGCTACTTCGCCGGCCGGTACGCCGAGACCGCCGACCTGCCGGCCGGCCTCGCGCCGCTGCTCACCGTCTTCACCGCGACCCTCGTCGCCAACGTGCTCTTCGCCATGGCCCAGTTCCTCCTCGCGCGCGAGGTGCCGCTGGGCTTCTTCCTCGGGCGGGTGCTGTTCCCGTCGCTCGTGTTCAACACGCTGCTCGCTGCGCCGGTCTACCTGCTGGTACGGGTGTGGCTGAGAGGGGCAGGTGATCTGCGTGCCGCTGCTCGGGCGTGACCCGGCTCGCCGCGACCGGCCCATCCGGACCGGTCGTCGCGACAATCCGATCATCCAGCTTCCCTCGATCGCCCAGCGCGTGGCGGTCATCCTCGGCTTGGCCGCGGTGCTGTTCGGCGTCGTGTTCTTCCGCCTCTGGTTCCTGCAGATCCTGAGCGGCCAGGAGTTCGTCGCCCAGGCCAACGACAACCGCCTGACCTCGGTCAAGGTGGTCGCGCCGCGCGGCAGCATCGTCGACCGCAAGGGCGAGGTCCTCGTGGAGAACCGCGCCGGGACAGCTGTGGGCATTCGCCTCATGGCCGTGCCGCGGGGTCAGCTCGACGCGGAGATCGAGCGCTTGGCGGGGGTGCTCAAGATGCGCCCGGGCAAGATCCGCAAAGAGATCATGGACTACCTGCGGCCGAGCACGATGGAGCAGGCGGACGACGGCACCTGGACCAGCTTCCTCACATGGCGCAAGGTGCTGGACGGCGAGATCACCGGCCTGGACCTGATCGTGGTGAAGGAGGATGTGGGCAAGGGCGTGCGCTCGTACCTGAAGGAGCACACGCTGGACTTCCCCGGCGTGGAGGTCCGTGACCAGTACCTGCGTTCCTATCCCCAGGGCGACATGGCCGCGCAGCTGTTCGGCCACCTCGGCGAGATCTCCGCGGACAACCTGGCCGACCCTCACTACAAGGGGTACTCGTCCGGCGACGTGGTCGGGCAGGACGGCCTCGAGTACGCCTACGACGAGTGGCTGCGCGGCCGCGACGGGGTCGCCCGCATCGAGGTGGACGCCTTCGGGCGGCCCAAGCAGACCGAGCCCGTGGGCGGCCGCATGGCCGACCCGGGAGATACGCTCGTCACCACCCTCGACGCCGAGGTGCAGGCGGCCGCCGAGGAGGCGCTCCGGGAGGGCATCTCGCTGGCGCACAGCAACGACCAGTATGCGGCCAACGGCGGCGCGGCCGTCGTCCTCGACGTGAGGAACGGCGAGATCCTCGGGATGGCGAGCTACCCGACCTACGACCCCAGCGTCTGGGTCGGGGGGATCAGCACCAAGGACTACAAGCGGCTGACCAGCAAGAGCGCCAACAACCCGATGATCAACCGCCCCATCTCGGAGACCAAGGCCGTCGGCTCGACGTTCAAGGCCGTGACCGCGGTGGCGGCACTCGAAGAGGGCTTGATCACGGCGGGCACCGGCTACTTCTGTCCGGGGTCCTACAGCTCGATGTACGACAAAGCGGAGCCGCCGCTGAAGTTCAAGTGCTGGGCGGACGGCGGGCACGGGACCCTCGACCTGGTCGGAGCCATCACCCAGTCCTGCGACGTGTACTTCTACAACGTCGGCGACCGCTTCTACGACGGTGGACGTCCGGGCGAGGCGCTCGAGGACTGGGCCAAGCGCTTCGGCATGGGCAAGGTCACCGGCATCGACATCCCCGGCGAGTCCGCGGGTCGCGTGCCCACGCCGGGCTGGAAGAAGAACTACTTCGAGACCGAGATCGACAAGCTCTGGAAGCCGGGAGACTCCGTCAACCTCTCCGTCGGTCAGGGCGACCTCGAGGCGAGCCCGCTGCAGCTGGCCGTGACCTACGCGGCCGTCGCCAACGGCGGCAAGGTCGTCACGCCGCACCTCGGGCTGGAGGTGGTCGACGCCGCCGGGCAGACCGTGCGGACGCTGGAGCCCGCGCCCGCGCGCAAGGTCGACATCTCGCAGTCCACGCTCGACGTCGTGCGGCGCGGTCTCTACGAGGCGGCCAACTCCGGCTCCGGCACGTCGTTCGCCGTCTTCGGCGGCTACAAGGTCCCGGTATCCGGCAAGACTGGTACTGCCGAGGTCTGGGACGACACCTCCAAGCGCTACGTGGACTACGCCTGGTACGCGAGCTACGCGCCGGCCGACGATCCCAAGTACGCCGTCGTCGTCATGATCGAGAAGGGCGGCCACGGCGCCACCGTCGCCGCCCCGGCCACGCGTCTCATCTACGACGCCCTGTTCGGCATTGACGGCGGCGCGTTCACCGGCACCGCCCGGGGCGACTGACCGCACCGGAGTGACATGATCGACTGGCGAGCGTACTTGCGGCACCTCGACTACCTGCTGCTGCTGGCGACCGCCGGGCTGATCGTGTACGGGGTGACGATGATCTACTTCGCGACCCGGCACGACATCGACGGCGCGCCCTTCTACTACGTCCGTCAGCAGCTGATCGCGGTGGCGGTCGGTCTCGTGGCGGCGATCGTCGTCTCGCTGCTCGACTACGACGTCTACCGCCGTTTCCAGTGGCTGCTGTACGCCGTCGCGGTCCTCATCGTGGTCGCCGTGCTGCCGCTCGGCGAGAACGTCAATGGCGCGACGCGCTGGATCGACCTCGGCTTCACGCGCTTTCAGCCGTCGGCCGCGGCGATGCTGCTGCTGGCGCTGAGCATCGGCGCGTTCCTGGCGGACCGCATGGAGCTGCTGGGGTCGAAACGGATCACCGCCATCGTGCTGGTCCTGGGCGCCGTGCCGGCGTTCTTCGTCTACCAGGAGCCGGACTTCGGCTCGGCCGCGGTGATCATGGTGCTCGCGCTGGCCATGCTGTTCTTCTACGGCACGCCGTGGACCCACTTCGCCGTGCTCACCGCCACCGGGATCACGGCGTTCGTGCTCGCGCTCAAGGTGCTGCCGCTGGCCGGCGTCGAGCTCATCAAGCAGTACCAGGTCGACCGTCTGTTCGTGTTCATCAACCCCGGTCACGACTCCGCCGGGACCGGGTACAACGTCATCCAGTCGATGATCGCCGTCGGCTCGGGGGCGCTGACCGGGCGCGGCGATCAGGCCACCCAGACGACGCTCGACTTCCTGCCGGAGCACCACACCGACTTCATCTTCGCCGTGATCAGCGAACGCAACGGCTTCGTGGGAGCAAGCATCCTGCTGGTGCTCTATGCTCTGTTCATCTGGCGCGCGCTGCGCATCGCGGTGATGGCCCGCGACATGTACGGGAGCATCCTCGCCGGCGGCATCGGCGTCATGATCCTCTTCCAGGTGTTCGTGAACATCGGGATGACGATTGGTATCATGCCGGTGACCGGCATCCCGCTGCCGTTCATCAGCTACGGCGGCACGGCGATGATCGCCTTCCTGATCTTCGTCGGGCTGCTCGAGGCGATCCACCTGCGGGCGACGATCACTCCGGAATCGAGGGGGCGGCTTGGCCAGTAGCTTGAGCATCTCGAAGATCCTGAAGGCCGTCACCGAAGCGCGCGGCGTCGCGGAGGCTGCGCGCGTCTGCGTCGTCGGCGTGGGCGACGATCTCGCCAGGGTCGTCGGCGTGCTCTCGGCCGGAGCCCGCGACGAGAGCGGCGGGGTGTCCGCCAAGGTCGACGCCCTCTCGCCGGCCGACTTCCCGCGCGAGCAGCGCCTCGCCTCGAGGTGGGACATCGTCATCCTCGTCGCCGCCGGGTGCCCTGCGGGCGACGTCGCTCCGGTCGTGCACGCGGCGCGCC
>JBLMXT010000367.1:0-6365 GCA_050257915.1 Deltaproteobacteria bacterium | reverse complement strand
CCGGTGCATCCATCCTGCGCGCGCGTGGCCTCGTGCTCGTCGAACGCCGGCTTCCACGCGTCGAAATCCTTCACGGTGTGTTGCACGATGATCTTCATCGTCTCTGCCTCCATCGCGCGGCGCGCCGCCCGCCGGGCGGGCCCGGAGCGCTGCCGCATGGATGAGGCGTTACCCCTACGAACAGGGGACAAACGCTCGGCCGTCGGGCCGAGACTAGTCCCCGGCCGGCGCCGGGCGGGCGGGCACGGACGGGCCGGACGGCGCAGTCGCTCCGGCCCGCTCGTCCGGCAGGTCCACCCTGGGCAGCCACTGCAGCCAGCGCGGCAGCCACCAGTTCCACTCGCCCAGCAGGACCATCGTCGCCGGGACGATGACGAGGCGCACGATCGTCGCGTCGAGCAGGATGGCCACGGACAGTCCCACGGCGAACTCCTTGAGCACCGGGTCCGCGGTGGTGACGAAGCTCAGGAACACCGTGACCATGATGACGGCCGCGGCGGTGATCACGCGCGCGCTGCCGCCCACGCCGACGCGCACGGCCGTGGACGTGTCCATGCCTTCGCTGTGGGCGTGGAAGATCTGGCTGATCAGGAAGACCTCGTAGTCGGTCGACATGCCGAAGAGCACCGCGAACATGATGAGCGGGACGTAGCTGGCGATCGGCACGGAGGTCACCCCGCCGAGGCCGATGAGCGCGAGCCCCCACCCCCACTGGAAGAACACGGTGAGGACGCCGAACGCGGCGCCCACGGCGAGCAGGTTGCAGAGGATCGCCTTGAGGGGCACGAGCACCGAACGGAACGCCGCCAGCAGGACGACGAAGCTGAGGGCGAGGACGACGGCGATGACCAGCGGCAGGCGGTCGGAGATGAGCGTCGCGAGATCGTCGTATGCGGCCGTGATGCCGCCGACGTACGCGGTCACGCCCTGGCCCCGGGTGGCGGCGGGGATCACGCCGGTGCGCAGCCGCGTGACCAGGTCGGAGGTCACGGGATCGGACGGCGCCGTCGTCGCGGTGAGCGCGAAGACGGCGGCGGCGCCGGTCTTGTTGACGCTTGGCGGCGCAACGGAGGCCACGCCGTCCGCGCCCTCGAGGACCTGCTGCAGGTGCACCAGGCGCGGATCCGTGGCGCGAGGCTGCCCGCCCGCGTCGGTCAGCATCCGGACCAGGTCCTCCTTCATGGCGCGCGCCCGGTCGGCCCGGCGCTCGAGCCGGCGGCGCTCGCGCCTGAGGGTGGCGGCGTCCTGCTGCAGCGCCGCCGCCCGCTTCTCGAGCGCGGCACCTTCTTCGGTGAGCCGCGCGCCCTGCGCCGCGAGCGCCGCGCCCTGCGCCTGGAGCGAGGCTGACTCGGCCTGCAGCGCGGCGCCCTCCACTTCCAGCCGCCGGCCCTGGGCCGCGAGCGCCGCGCCCCGGTCTTCGAGCGCCGCCGCCTCCTGCTGCACGGCGGCGGCCCTCGCCTGGACATCCGCGACCTCCTGCTGCACCTGCTGTGCCTGGGCCGCCAGGGAGACGAGCTGGGCCTGCAGCGCGGCGAGCGCCGCCGGGTCCGTGGTCACCGCCATCTGCGCCTGCACCGCGGCGATCTCCGCCTGGAGCCGCCCGCCTTCAGTGGCCAGCGCCGCGCCCTGCTGCTGCAGCGCGGCGCCCTCGGCGGCGAGCGCGGCGCCCTGCGCCTCCAGGCGCGCCTTCTGCGCCCGCAGCTGCCGCTCCCGCGCCAGCAGGGCGTCCTTGCGCGCGAGCAGCGGGGCCGCCTGCGCCTCCAGCGCGGCCTTCCGGGCCGTGAGCGCGGCCGCCCGCCGCTCCAGCGCCGCCTTCTCCGCCTTCAGCGCGTCGCCCCTCCGCTCGAGCGCCCGGCCCTGCCGCTTCAGCCGCCGAGCGTCCTGCTCGAGGGTCTCAGCGAGGCGCTCCGCCCGGGCCTTCTTGCGCGTGAACGCTGCGCTCGGCTCGGCGGCGGGCGAGAACCGCGCCGCGATCAGCAGACGCCCGTTGGCGCCGGGGCCGAGCCCCTCCGCGATGAGGTCGTAGGCGCGGCGCTGCGTCGTCTTCGTGGGCCAGGCGCCGATGCTCTCCTGCCCCAGGATCAGGGTCAGCGTGGGCGCGGCGAGCGGCAGCAGCACGGCGAGTGAGGCGGTGAGCGCGATCCACGGATGCCGGGTCACGGAGCCCGCCCAGCGCGCCCAGACGTTGTCGTCGTGGCGCTCCCGCTCCGGGCCTCGCCGCCACGGCAGCCGCAGGGCGTCGATGCGCCGGCCCACGCGCGAGAGCACCGCCGGCAGGAAGGTGATCGCCGTGAGCACGGCCACCAGCACGGCGAGCGCCGACGCGTACCCCATCGCGCCGATGATGGGCACGTTGGCGACCAGCAGCGCGAGCAGGGCGATGATCACGGTGACGCCGGCGAACACGACGGCGGTGCCCGACGTCGCCATCGCGCGCGCGACCGCCTCGCGCACGTCCGCGCCGCCGTGGAGCTCGTCGCGGTAGCGGAAGACGATGAAGAGCGCGTAGTCGATGCCCACGCCGAGGCCGAGCATCGTCGCCAGGGTCGGCCCCACCACCGGGATGTCGACGAGGTGGCCGAGCAGCCCGATCAGCCCGAGGCCGGTGACCAGTCCGACGATGGCGGTGAGGATCGGCATGCCGGCGGCCACGAGCGCGCCGAAGGTGATCGCGAGGATCACGATGCCGGCGGCCAGGCCGATCATCTCACTGCGCCGCGAGTGCTCCTCGGAGAGCCGGATGCCGAGCACGCCGCCGGCCTCCACCTGGATGCCCGCGTCTCTGGCCGGCTGCGCGGCGGCCATGACCTCGCCCGCGAGGTCGCGGGTGACGGCGCCGCCGTCCACGTCCATGAGCACCTGCGCGACCGCGGTCTTCTCGTCGTCGCTGACCAGCAGCGAGCGCGCGCCGCGGGCGTACGGACTGGTCACGCTGGTCACGTGCGGCGCCGCCCTCATGCGCCGCACCGACTCCTTGATGGCGCGCTCCGCCGCCGGGTCGAACAGCGTTCCCGTGGGTACGTGGAAGACCACGGGGCTCTGGCCGTTCTGCTGGGGCGCGAAGTCCCTGGCGAGGAAGTCGGTGGCCGCCTGCGTCTCGGTCCCCGGCAGGCGGATGTCGTTGGAGGTGCGGGCGCCGAGCACGAGCCAGCCCGCGCCGACCACGGCGACGACGCACGCCCACGCCAGCAGCACGATCCACGCGCGCCGCACGCACAGGTCGCCGAGTCTATAGAGGAGGGTGGACACGCGAGGGGGTATCCTTCCTGTGGCCGGGAATCTGACGATACGTACCCCGGCCCGGGTGTCAACCGCAGTACGCAACGCCGCCCCGCGGAGGGGACGGCAAGGGAGGCAACGTGACGAAGAGGCTCAGAATCAGCAGCGCGGCGACGGCGGCGCTCGCCGCGATCGTCCTGGCCGTGGTCGTCGCCGGCTGCGGCGACGCCAGCCCGAGCGAGACCCCGTCGACCATCTACCCGGAGTCATCGGCCACCGGTACGCTCCCGGCCCTCAAGGCCTACCTGACCGACGCCCAGGCGGTCCTCGACCAGGTCGGCACGACGGTCGGCGCGCTCCCGGACGCGGTCGCCGGCATCAGCAGGACCCCGGACGACTCGTGGACCGCGTCCGCCGCGCAGCTGCAGAGCATCGCGACGCAGCTCGGCGATGAGGCAGCAGCGCTCGCCGCCCTCCAGCCGCCCAGTGGCCTGCAGCCGGTCCAGGACGCCGTCGTCAAGGGCATCGAGGCGGCGCAGAAGGGCGTCGAGAAGCTGGCGACGCAGCTCGACTCAAGGGTGCAGAGCGCGGCGACCCGGAAGGCGCAGGTGGAAGCCAAGGTCAGCGAGATCAAGGCGCAGCTGGACGGGCTCGCGCAGCAGCTGAAGGGCGCGCTCGGGAGCCTCACGGGCCAGTGAAGATCGTCGGCTGCAGCGTGTTCCGGGTGGAGCTGGAGCACGTTCTGGGAGAGACCGCCGAGGTGGACTGGCTGCCGGCCGGCCTGCACGTGAGCGAAGGCCGGCTCGCCGAGGCCATCGACGCCGCGCTGCAGGGCACGTCCGGCGCCGCCTGCGTCTACGGGGCGTGCTTCCCCGACATCGACCAGGTCCTCGGCGCGCACGGCGCGCGCCGCCTCCCGGCGCGCAACTGCGTCGAGGCGTTCCTCTCGCCCGAGGAGCGGGCCGCCTTCGGCGACCGCGCCTACATCCTCTCCCCCGGGTACCTGCGGCAGTGGCGCAGCATCTTCGTGGACGGCTTCGGGTGGGACGAGATCGACGGGCGCATCAACTTCGGCATGTACGACGTGATCGTGCTCCTGGACTTCGGGCTCGAACCGATCGACGACGTGGACGTCCTCGAGTTCTTCGACTTCACGCAGACGCCCGTCGACATCGTGCCGGCCACACTGGACTGGTTCAAGGCTCGCGTGGCCGGGCTGCTCGCGGAGGAGACCGGGTGAGCGGCGGGACCGCCGCGGCGGCCGTCGTCACCGAGCGGCTGACCAAGAGCTACGGCAGGCGGCGCAGCCGCGGCGTCGTCGACCTGGACCTGGAGGTCCGCACCGGCGAGGTGTTCGGCTTCCTCGGTCCCAACGGCGCCGGCAAGACGACCACCATCCGCGTGCTGCTGGACCTGATCCGGCCGACGGCGGGACGCGCCCTCGTCCTCGGCCGGGACAGCCGCCGCGAGACGCTGGCGATCCAGGCGCGCAGCGGCTACCTGCCCGGGGAGCTGAGCCTCTACCCCAACCTCACCGGGCGCGAGACGCTGCGCTACCTCGCCAGCCTGCGCGGCGGCGTCGACTGGGACTACGTCGCCGCGCTCACGGAGCGCCTGGACTGCGACCTCGAGCGCAAGGTCGCCGACCTCTCCACCGGCAACCGGCGCAAGATCGGCCTCATCCAGGCGTTCATGCACCGGCCCGAGCTGCTGATCCTCGACGAGCCCACCTCGGGCCTCGACCCGCTCGTCCAGCACGAGTTCTACCACCTGCTGGACGAGGTCCGCGACGCCGGCCAGACCGTGTTCCTCTCCTCGCACGTGCTGCCCGAGGTGCAGCGCGTGTGCGACCGCGTCGCCTTCGTGCGCGAGGGCCGGCTGGTCGCCGTGGAGGACGTCGCCGAACTCATGGGGCGGGCCGTGCGCGAGATCGAGGTCGTGTTCGCGGAACCGGTCGCGCCGGCGTCGTTCGAGGACGTCCCCGGCGTCACGCGGGTGCTCGTGGACGGCAAGGACGCGACCACGCTGCGGCTCACCGTGACCGGTTCCCTGGGCCCGGCCGTCAAGGCGCTCGCGGCCCATCCGGTCGTCGACCTCATCAGCCAGCTGCCCGACCTCGAAGACGTCTTCATGACCTTCTACGAGGGAGGCGACGATGCTGCGTAACGCCTTCCTCAAGGGCCTGCGCGACCAGCTGCGCCCGTTCGTCATGTGGGCCGCCGGCGTGGCCTTCTACGTGGCGCTGCTCATCTCCATCTACCCCAGCATCAGGAAGAGCGCCGGCGCCATCAACGAGTACGTCAAGAACATGCCGGAGGCGGTCCGGGTGGCGTTCATGGGGTCCAGCGACTTCACCACCCCGGTGGGATACGTCAACGTCGAGCTGCTGTCGTGGCTCGCGCCGATCGTCCTGATCGCGTTCGCCGTCGCCGTCGCCGCCCGGTCGCTGGCCGGAGAAGAGGAGAACGGGACGCTCGCGCTCGTCCTCACGCACGCCGTGGGACGCCGCCGGTTCGCGCTGCAGAAGTACGCCGCCATGATCGTGGTGGTGCTCGCGCTGGGGACGACGTTCTGGCTCTCGCTGACCCTCGCGACGGCGATCGCCGGGACGCCGGTCGGGGCGGGCGACCTCGCCGTGGCCTTCGTGCGGCTGACGCTGCTCGGCCTGGCCGTCGGCAGTGTCACCTTCGCCGTGGGCGGCGCGACCGGGCGCCGGCAGGCCGGCATCGCGGCCGGCGCCGGCGTGGGCGTCGTCATGTACCTGCTGAACACGCTCGCGGTGATGAACGAGACGATCCGCCCCCTGCGCTACGCCTCGCTGTTCCACTGGGCGGGAGGGGCCTCGCCGCTCGGCAAGCCCCTGGACGCGACCGGCGTGCTCGTGATGGTCGCCACCTCGGCGCTGCTGCTGGTGGCGACCCTGGTGCTGTTCGAGCGGCGCGACGTGCGCGTCTGACGCCGGCCGCGGACGACTCGAGCGCCGGCCGCAGACGACTCGAGCGCCGGCGGCGAGCCCCGCCCGGCGGGCGTCGTGGAGTCCGAGTCGCGTCGCTGGAGTCGCTCACGGGATTCGCGTCGCGGAAGTCGCTCGGCGCGAAGGTGTGCACTCACCGGAGTGACACCGCCGCACGTACGCCCGCCCGTAC
>JBLMXT010000366.1:0-3225 GCA_050257915.1 Deltaproteobacteria bacterium | reverse complement strand
GGGGTCGGCGCCCGAGCGCGTGAATTCGTCGGTGTGGCAGACGCCCGTGGCGCGGATCTCGACGAGCACCTCGCCTGCCCGCGGCCCATCGAGGTCCACGGTCTCGATCACCAGGGGCTGGCCGGCGCGGTAGGCAACGGCGGCACGGGTCTACATGGGGGCTTCCTCGGCGGCAGGAGACGGGCAGGTGAGCCTACCTCATGGCCGCCACCTGTGGCACTGCACCGTAGTGCAACCCTGCGGCCCCCGCGTGCATCAAACCGCCATGAGCGAAAGAACCGCACGGAGATCACCCATGCAGCGCCAGCTCGCCGTCCTGCTGTACGCCGTTTCGGCCGTGGCCCTGGGCTCCACGGGCAACATCAGCAAGGTCAACAGCAGCATCACGCTCGGGTCCGGCCAGCAGGCGGGCGACGTGTCTACGGTCAACGGCTCGATCACGATCGGCAGCGACGCGCAGGTACGCGACGTCGAAACGGTCAACGGCGCGATCCGCGTCGGCGAGCGTGCCCAGGCGCGCAGCATCGAGACGGTGAACGGCGGCGTGACCCTGGGTGAGGGGGTGCTGGTGAGCGACGGCGTGAGCGCCGTGAACGGCAGCCTGAAGCTCAAGCCAGGCGCGCGCGTGGACGGCCGGGTCGAGAACGTGAACGGCGACTTCGAACTCGACGGCGCCGAGGTTCGCGGCGGGCTCGAGACCGTGAACGGCGACGTGCGCGTCGGCGCCGGCTCGCGCATCGACGGTGGCATCCGGGTCGAGAAGTCGAACGGCTGGCTGAGCGCGGGCTGGGGCAAGCCGCCGCGCATCACCATCGAGGCCGGCGCAGTGGTGAACGGCCCACTGCGCTTCGAGCGCGAGGTCGAGCTGAAGGTGGCCGAGGGCGCGGTGATCGGCCCGGTCGAGGGTGTGGCCCCGCGGCGACTCTAGCCGCGGCGTGAGAAAGGGGGCGGCCCCGACGACCGCCCCCCGGCTTCGCCGGGCGCCTGCCCGGCACCAGCCTCCGGCGAGCTGCGCCGGTGGCTAGCGGGCCTCGGCCTTCGGGGAGGCCATCAGGTAGAGCTGGCCGCCCTCGACCAGCTCGCCCGCGATCGGGTAGTGCGCCTGCATGTTGCCGAGGTAGTAGCGGCGACCCGCTTCGTACCAGTTGGCATTGCGCACGATGTCGGTCACGTCGATGACGCCGGAGTTCTCTTCGTCCTGCGTCAGGAACCCGGCGGCGCCGGGCAGGAAGCGCGCGCGGTCCGACTCGAAGATCTGCACCGCCGTCCTCGCGACCGGGTCCACCTGCCAAACCTTGGCGATGTACGGGTTGTTGCCCGGATCCTCCTGGACGATCACGCGGCCCCCGGCATCCACCGTGAGGTTGTCGAACGAGCGCGCGGTTGCGCCGTCGGTGCCGGCCAGCGACGCCGAGTCGAGCACCAGCTCGATCGTGCCGCCGCCAGGATTCGCCAGTGAGTCGAAGGTGAGCCTGTAGAGACGCGCGCTCTGCGCGTTGCCGCCGAGCGTGGCGCCGGTCGTCACCCAGTAGAAGACGTTGGGATTGCGCGGGTCCCAGTGCCCGTCCTCGGGGCGGGCGAACTCCGTCACGCCGCTCGCGACCGACTGCGCCTGCAGGGTCGCGCCGCTGCCGGTCGCATGGGCGGAGAGGTCCACCAGCGTGAAGCTGCCGTTGATGGCGCCGCCGTTCTCGAGCGGCACCGCGCCGCCGCCATAGTTGGCGCCGCCATTGGTCACCTTCACGCCGTACAGCTTGCCCCGCTGCAGCCCCGCCTTCTCGACGGCATTGCCCACGGCACGCTTGTCGCCCACGTACACGTAGAGCTGGCCCGGCGTGGAGTCGTCGAGCCCGACGACGATGGTCTTGTCGCCCGCGCCGGGCTGGGCCACGGAATTCTCCCAGGAGAACTTGCCGAGATACGGCAGTTCGTAGGAGACCCCCTTGTCCTCACCCGTCACGACGTGCGCGAACGCCCGTCCCTCGTTGCCGCTCTCCTCGCCGTTCATGTAGATGCGGCCGTCGTAGCCCTTGCCGGTCGCGCTGTTGAAGAAGCCGGCGCGCGGCGGCAGGTCGCCGGAGCAGAACCGGTTAAACGCCGTGGCGCCGGTGGTGTCGGCGTACGTGCCGCCCTGCCACGTGTACACGCGGCGCACGAGGTCCTCGCCCCACTTCACCTGCAGCGAATTGAGGTGGACGGTCCACTGCGACACGAACGCCCCGTTCTGGCCGTGGGCGCGCGGCACGCCGAGTCCCGGGCGGATCTCGTGGTTCAGGAACACCGTCATGAACGCCTTGTCGGCGACGTACGCGCCGTTGGCGGCGAACTTGCCCGCGATGGCACCCATGCCGTCCGGGATGCCGACCATCGCGTACGGCGACTCCTTGGCGGTGTCGCCGACGGCGAGCAACGCCGTCACCTCCCAGCCCGGCGCCGTCGGCGAGATGTAGGGTGTCTGCGAGCTTTGCGGGCCGGTGTCACCGGCGGCGTTCGCGCCGGCGGCGGCCAGCGTCAGCGAGATGGCGAGGGGCAGGATGCGGTGGGCGTGCATGTATGTCTCCGTTGCGTGCGAGCGAGGCGGCTGGTCGCCGCCGAGGCACGCAAGGATCCGCACCGCACGTGACGGTTCCTTGAAGTTGAGGCTGCAGTCCGGTGACGGCCGTCGACCGCGGGCCGCTGGCCGCAGGCGCCCGGGCTAGTTGCGAATGCCGGCCCGGCTCGTCAGGTACACCGCGAAGGTGCCCAGCCAGTGTCCACCTTCGTAATGCTCGCCAGTCACCGCGGGCAGGGCCGCCTCGGCGTGCGCGCGCGCGGCGCCGAGCAGCGCGGCGCGGCGCTTGTCGTCGGCCGGCAGGCCGCTCGCGATGCCCTCGAGCATCCAGGCCCGGCTCAGGTTCAGCCCGTCGATGTGCGCGAGCTTCGGGTCGCTACGGTCGGTGACGATGCCGGGCCGCAACCAGTCGGGGCGTCCGTCGGCCGGGATCATCGGCAGGAACCTCGCGAGCCAGCCCGCATACTCTTGCTGCGGCAGCACGCGCCGCATGAAATCCGCCTCGGCGAGACAGGGAGAGAGGAAATCCTCGCCCGACGGTTCGTAGGCGAGCGGGCACGCGCGGTCGGCGAGGTAGTAATCGCGTCCGCGCTGCTCGAGCAGGCGAGCCATTCCCACGTCGCCGCGCGCCTGCGGATCGTCCCAGCTGCGCAGTTCAGCGGCCAGCTGCAGCA
>JBLMXT010000365.1:0-2505 GCA_050257915.1 Deltaproteobacteria bacterium | reverse complement strand
TCTCGCGGGCGGCGCCGCGCCCGCCGTCGTGACGGAACCCGGTGACGCGTACGCTCTCGACGAGGCGCACGCCGAGGTCGGCGGCCGCCTTGGCCGTCGCGTAGGCGACCCAACCCGGGTTGACCGTCGCGTCGTCCTCGAAGAGCACCCCGCCGGTGAGGTCGTCGACGGCCAGCAGCGGCGAGACGCCGGCGATCTCCTCCGCCGTGAGCTCGCGCGCCGGCAGGCCGTGGTGGCGCGCCATGGTGAGCGAGTAGCGGAGCTCCGTGAGGCGCTCGGGGGTGCGGGCGACGGAGAGCGAGCCGTTGGGGTAGTACCCGACGTCGACGCCGGCGAGAGCCTCGAGTCCTGCGTAGAAGTCGCGGCTGTAGCTCGCGAGCTCGGTCTGGACGTGGGTGCCGCGGGTGCGGGTCATGAGCCCCGCGGCGTGCCAGGTGGTGCCGCTCGAGACCCTGGCGCGCTCGAGGACGACGGTGTCCGTCCAGCCCAGCCGGGCGAGGTGGTAGGCGACGGAGGCGCCGATGATGCCGCCGCCGATCACCACCGCCCGCGCCCGCGCGGGCGGCGCCTCGGCGGCCCGCGGGTCGAAGTCCGTCGCCTTCAGCGTCGCGTCGCGCAGCCGTTCTTCCGCAGCCATGCCCGCCCCTCCTCCGGAATCAGTGTCTCGCGAGTCGTACTACCCCCGGGAGACGGCGGCGAAGCAGGACCGGCGTCGTACCATCGAGGCGTCGGGAGCGGTGTTGCCGGGCGCCGGAGGGGGCGCCCCGGAGAAAGGCGGACGATGAACGCGATCGTGGTCTACGAGTCGTTGTGGGGCAACACGGCGGAGGTGGCCCGGGCGGTGGCCGAGGGCCTCGGCCCGGGCGCCCGCGTTCTGCGCACCGACGAGGCCTCCACCGCCGACGCCGCCGGCGCGGACCTCGTCGTCGCCGGCGCCCCCGTGTTCGGCTTCAAGCTCTCCTCGCAGAAGATGCGCGACGGCATCCGTCAGAGCCCTGGCAAGGGACCCGCTCCGGACCTCTCGTGCCCCCTGCTGCGCACCTGGCTGGCGGAGCTGCCGCCCGGCGCCGCCGGCTGCGCCGCGTTCGACACCCAGGTCCGCGGGCCGTTCGGCAAGGGGGCGCCGGAGATCCTCGAGCTGCTCGAGGCGCGCGGTTACGCCCCTGTCGCGGCGCCCCAGGGCTTCGTCGTCAAGGGTTCGCAGGGCCCGCTCAAGAAGGGCGAGGCGGAGCGGGCGCGCGCGTGGGGCGCGGAGCTCGCGCGCGTGGTGGGGACGGTCGACGGTGTGAGCGGTGGTCAGCCGCACCACACCCGCGAGGCCACCTCAGACCCGGGGTGACCCGAGCGCTCAGGACTTCACCCCGTCGGCCGGCCCCGTCCGCAGGATGGATCAGGAGTGCCTCGCCGCGGCGAAGGGACCCAGCGCCTTCAGGAGGTCACCGCGAGCCGGGCTCGCTTCCTCGCGCGGTGGCCATTCGTCGGGCGAGACCCTCGATGAGGATCTCCAGTCCCGCTTCGAACGCCTCTTCGGACACCGTCGCGGGCAGGCGCCGCGCCAGTTCGCTGGCCTCGGCGTCGCGTCCGTCGTCGGCGCCGGCCTGGGGCCGCAGCATGGCCCTCGTCTCGAACCAGAGGAAGCCGGTCTCGAAGGAGTCGAGGATGCTCCAGTTCTCCTCGAACGCCTCCGGCGGCGCGCCCAGACCCGCGTAGAAGCTGCGGAGTCGGCGGGCGTAGTCGAGGACCGGCGATTCCCTGTTGGAGGCCGACGCGAGGAGCTCAAAGGCGCGCGGGTGACGCAACGCCATCTCCCGGTACGATCTGGCGACGAGCCTGGCCCCCTCCTCCCAGGTGGCGCCGGACGGCGCGTGCAACTCGATCTCGTCGAGCAGCAGCGCGACCACATCACGCACGATCGCGTCGCGCGACGGGACGTAGTAGTACAGCGTCATGGTGCCTGCGCCGAGTTCGTGCGAGAGGTTGCGCAGGCTCAGAGCGGAAGGCCCATCACGGTCCACCAGGTCGAGGGCCGCCTTCGCGATGGCCTCGCGGTTCAGGTGCGGGTGGCGGGGTCTCTTGCGTTTCGCGGGCATGACGCGTACTCTACCAGCCTGGATTGGTACGCTGTACCAATGCCCTGAGCGCTCCTTGACAGTGGGAGCCGCGGCCGTAGCATCTGGGGAGAGACCCAGCCGCTCTGGCACGGTCGCGAAGACGCGGCGGGGAGGTGGTGAGATGGCGTGACTGTGGGACGGCGCGGATGGGGCTGCCGCCGCGCCGGCTCGTGACCGTTCGACCACCTACGTCATTTCAGGGGGACGTATGGCCGAAGATCTCGTCTTCGCACGCAAAGCCAGCGGCCTCGTGCGCGGTCTCGACATGTGGGACGCGTTCGGCGCCGGCCTCATGACCTGTCAGCCCATCGCCACGCTGTGGCTCATGGTGGGCATCGCGCTCTCGCTCTTCCCCACGGGGAACCTGCTCCTCGCCATCTTGCTCGGCGCCGTC
>JBLMXT010000364.1:0-2909 GCA_050257915.1 Deltaproteobacteria bacterium | reverse complement strand
CGCGAGCGCCGGCGACTACGAGCGCCTGCTCCGCGAGCAGAGGGTCGTCGTCTCCCAGGCCGAGCGCCGGCGCAGTATCGTGGAAGGCCTCGACGCCGCCGCCGCGGAGCTCGGCGGCGAGTGGTCGGATCCCGGCGACGTGCTCGCCGAGGCCGTCTACCTCGCCGAGTTGCCGAGCGTCGCCCGCGGAAGCTTCAAGAAGCGGCACCTGCGGCTCCCGGCCGAGGTCCTCGTCACCGCCATGCAGAGCCACCAGCGGTACTTCCCCGTGCGCGACGCCGGCGGCGAGCTGCTGCCGGCGTTCCTCTACGTCTCCAACGGCGACCCGGCGGCGGCGCCGCTGGTCACGCGCGGCAACGAGCGCGTGCTCGACGGCCGCCTGGACGACGCCGAGTTCGCCTACGACCGCGACCTCGCCGAGGGCCTGCCGGCCATGGCCGGGCGCCTCGGCGCCGTGGTGTTCCACGAGAAGCTCGGATCGCTCGCCGACAAGGCCGGGCGGATCGGCGGCCTCGTCGCGGCGCTGTCCGGCGGCCCCGGCCCCGGCGGCAACGGCTCCGGCGACTCCCTCGCGGAGACCCTGAGGACGGCGGCGCGGCTGGCGAAGGCCGACCTGGTCAGCCAGACCGTCATCGAGTTCCCCGCGCTGCAGGGCGTCATGGGCGGGCTCTTCGCCGAGGCCGGCGGCCTCGGCGACGCGGTGGCCCGCGCCGTCGGCGAGCACTACCGGCCGCTCTCCGCGACGGCCCCGTTGCCGGGCACCGTCGCCGGCGCGCTGCTCGCGGTCGCCGACAAGCTCGACAACATCGCCGGCGCCTGGGTCGCCGGCCAGAAGCCCTCGGGCTCGCGCGACCCGTACGGGCTGCGGCGCGCCGCCATGGGCATCGTGCGGATCGCCCTCGAGTACGGCCTGCGCTTCCCGCTCGCCGGCCTCCTCGCGTCCGCGGTCGACCAGTTCGAGCTCCAGGGCATCGAGGGCATCGACGCGGCGCGCCGCGCGACGATCGTCACGGAGACCGCGGCGTTCGTGCGCGAGCGCCTGCAGGTGCTCCTGCTCGACGAGGGCCTGCCGTACCCGAGCGTCGAGGCCGCCATGGGCGCGCCGGCCGGCGACCTGCCCTCCGTGGCCTCACGCGCCCGCGCGTTCTCGGCGCTGGCGGGCGGGGAAGTGTTCGAGGATGCCGTCACGGCCTTCAACCGCTGTGCCGCGCTGGCGGCGAAGGACCCGGACGCCGGGTCTCGCGCCGTCGACCCGGCCCTCTTCGCCGACGACGCCGAGCAGGAGCTGTCCGCGGCCACCGAGGCCGCGCGCGGGCCGCTGCTCCGCGCGCTCGACGACCTCGAGATCGAGAGCGCCATCGCGTCCGCGGCCGCCCTGCGGCCGGTCGTCGACCGCTACTTCGACGCCGTTCTCGTCATGGACCCCGACGACGCCGTGCGCGGGAACCGGCTCGCGCAGCTGGCCGCCGTCACCGGCCTCATCGGCCGTATCGGGGAGTTCAGCCGCCTGCCGCTCGCGCAGGCTTGAAGACCAGGTGATCCGTGCCATGTCCCAAGCGACCGCCGCGACACGGCGGACCAATGCACCAAGATCTACTGAGCGACTCTCCACGCACGGAGCGCAGAGAGAGTCGGACTAATGCACGAAGAGCTATTGAGCGGCTCTCCGCATACGGAGCGCAGAGAGAGTCGGACTAATGCACGAAGAGCTACTGAGCGACTCTCCACGCACGGAGCGCAGAGAGAGTCGGCCAAGATGCCAGGGAGGCAATCAGGATGAGTGACAAGCACGTCTACCGCTTCAGCGAGGGCAACAAGACCATGCGGGAGCTCCTCGGGGGGAAGGGAGCGAACCTCGCGGAGATGACCTCGATCGGCCTGCCGGTCCCGCCCGGCTTCACCATCACCACCGAGGTCTGCAACTACTACTCCGCGCACGGCGGGTACCCCGACGGCGTCGAGGCCCAGCTCGAGGATGCGCTGGCCTCGCTGGAGGCCGACACCGGCAAGTCGTTCGGCGACGCCTCCGATCCGCTGCTCCTCAGCGTGCGCTCCGGCGCCCGCGCCTCCATGCCGGGCATGATGGACACGATCCTCAACCTCGGCCTCAACGACGAGACCGTGCAGGGCGTGATCAGCTCCACCGGCAACCCCCGCTTCGCCTACGACTGCTACCGCCGCTTCGTCAGCATGTACGGCGACGTCGTGCTCGGCTGCAAGCCCGAGAGCGACGACGAGGGCGACGTGTTCGAGGAGCGTCTCGAGGCGATGAAGAAGGCCAAGGGCGTCACCTTCGACACCGAGCTCACCGCCGACGACCTCAGGGAGCTCACGGCCGCGTTCAAGGCGGCGGTCAAGGAGCGCACCGGCAAGGACTTCCCGGACGACCCGCGGGCCCAGCTCTGGGGCGCCATCAGCGCCGTCTTCGGCAGCTGGGGCAACGACCGCGCCGTCGCCTACCGGCGCATGTACGACATCCCCGACGACTGGGGCACGGCGGTCAACGTGCAGACGATGGTCTACGGCAACACCGGCGACGAGAGCGGCACCGGCGTGGCCTTCACGCGGAACCCCGCCAGCGGCGAGAACGAGTTCTACGGCGAGTTCCTCGTCAATGCTCAGGGCGAGGACGTGGTCGCCGGCGTGCGCACCCCGCGTCAGGTGATCGAGCTCAAGGACGTCTGGCCGGACGTCTACGACGAGCTCATGGCGGTCCGCCAGACGCTCGAGAGCGAGCTGCGCGACATGCAGGACTTCGAGTTCACCATCGAGAAGGGCCGCCTGTTCATGCTGCAGACGCGCAACGGCAAGCGCACCGGCCTGGCGGCCATCCGTATCGCCGTCGACATGGCCGACGAGGGCCTCATCAGTCCCGACGAGGCGCTCATGCGCATCGAGCCGGAGCAGCT
>JBLMXT010000363.1:0-4728 GCA_050257915.1 Deltaproteobacteria bacterium | reverse complement strand
GTCTGACCAGCTGTGTCCGCCCCCGGCTCCACGAGTGATAGGCTCAGCCCATGACCGAGCGTACCCAGAGCATCCTCGTCGTCGAGGACGACCCCGCGGTCGCCGAGGCCCTCGTCGAGGGCATCGGCCGCGAGGGGTTCGACGTGCACTGGGAGTCGACCGGCGGCGGTGGCGTGGCGTACGCGCGTGAGTCGTCTCCGCACCTGATCGTGCTGGACGTGCGCCTGCCCGACGGAAGCGGCTTCGACTTCTGCCGCCAGATCCGCCAGCTCGGCATGCGCCAGCCCATCCTCATGCTCACCGTGCAGTCCGACCAGATGGACAAGGTCCTCGGCCTCGAGATGGGCGCCGACGACTACCTCACCAAGCCCTACCACCTGCGCGAGCTCATCGCCCGCATCCGCTCGCTGCTGCGCCGCGCCTACGGGGAGCTCGCCTCCACCGAGGCGGACGTGCTCTACGCCGGCGACCTCACCATCGACCGCACCCGCGCCACGGTCACCCGCGACGGCCGCTCGCTCAACCTCACGCCGACCGAGTTCCGGCTCCTCGTGTTCCTCGCCCAGCATCCGGGCCAGGTCTTCAGCCGCGGCCAGCTCATCGAGAACGTCTGGGGCAGCGACGCCGACTTCTACGACGACAAGACCGTGAGCGTCCACGTGCGCCGGCTGCGCGAGAAGATCGAGCACGAGCCGAGCAACCCCTCCGTGATCCTCACCGTGCCCGGCATCGGGTACCGGCTGGCCACCTGAGGCGCTGCGCCGTGCGGACCCGCTCGCTCAGATGGCGGCTCGCGCTCACCTACGCGGGCATGGCGCTGCTGACGGCCGTCATCCTCGGCGGCATCCTCATCGCCGTCCTCGCCAACCACTACACGCGCGCCGAGGACTCGTACCTGGACGCGAGCGCCAAGCTGGTGGTGGCGGACCCGCCGCCGCTCACCACCTACCAGGACCTGACCTCGTGGGCCCAGGCGGCGGCGCTCACCACGCAGACGCGCGTGCAGGTGTACGCGCAAGACGGCACGCTCGTCGTCGACTCGGGCTCGCCCGACACCCTCGACGCGGAGGCGCTGCTCGATCGCGGAGACGGCTTCGGCCACGGCGACCGCGAGCGCGACCGCGACGGCCTGCCGAACCCCCTCGGCAACGGGCTGTTCGGCACCGGCGGCGGCGCGCGCTCCGACCGCTCGCTCACCATGGACATGGGCAACGGCGCCTATGTGAAGCTGTCAGAAGGGCCGGCGTCCGGCCGCGACGCACTGATGAGCGCGGCCGTGGCCTGGATCCTGGCGGCCGCGCTCGCCGTCGGCCTCGCGGCCCTCGCCGGCTACCTGATCGCCGCGCGCATCGCGCGGCCGGTGGTCGCGCTCACCGAGGCGAGCGACCGCATGGCGGCCGGCGACCTCGGCGCCCGCGCCCCCGTCGCCGGCGGCGACGAGGTCGGGCGCCTCGGCGAATCCTTCAACGGCATGGCCGCGCGCGTCGAGACCACCGTGACCTCGCTGCGCCGGTTCGTCGCCGACGCGGCGCACGAGATCGGCACGCCGCTCACCGCCCTGCAGGCCGACCTCGAGCTGGCCGAGCGCAAGGCGACGAGCGCCGACGAGCGCCGCCTCGTCGACCGGGCGCTCGCC
Source organism: Deltaproteobacteria bacterium (assembly GCA_050257915.1). Taxonomy (GTDB): domain Bacteria; phylum Actinomycetota; class Thermoleophilia; order UBA2241; family UBA2241; genus CAIXSE01. The sequence continues at coordinate 3,092 of JBLMXT010000363.1, read as the reverse complement.
CAGACCGGCCGCCTCGCCAGCCTCTCGGACAACCTGCTGCAGCTCTCGCGCCTCGAGGCGGGCGAGCCCGCCGGCGAGCGGCAGAGCACCGACCTCGCCGCCGTCGCGCTGGAGCTGGCCGACGGCGTGGCCTCACGGGCGGAGCAGGCCGGTGTCGAGTTGACGCTCGACGTCGCCGCCGGCCCCCTCCCCGTCCCGATGGAGCACGCCCGGCTGCAGACCGTGCTCGCCAACCTGCTCGACAACGCCGTCAAGTTCACGCCGGAGGGCGGCAGCGTCGCCCTCGCGGTGCGCCGCGACGGCGCAGCGGTGACCGCGACGGTGTCCGACACCGGCGTCGGCATCCCGGCGGACGAGCAGCGCGAGATCTTCGAGCGCTTCCACCGCGCGCGCAACGTCTCGGCCTACCCCGGCAACGGCCTGGGGCTCGCCATCGTGAAGGCGGCGGTGGAGCGCAGCGGCGGCACGGTCTCGTTCGCGAGCTCGGAGGCCGGCACCGCCTTCACGGTCCGCCTGCCGCTCGCGTAGGGCGAGCCGCGCGGCGCCTACTCCGAGCGGCGCTCGCCGGCTTCCCGCGGAGCCGCCTCGGCCCCGTCCTTCGCGACGCCGCCGGCATCGGCTTCGGCTCCGGACCCGTCCCGCCCGGGCCGCGCCGGCAGGTACCGGCTCAGGGGCAGCCCCTGCGCCCTGCGCTTGACCCCGCCGCGTCCGGGCGCCTGGTCGACGCCGGCAGCGGCCGGCCGCTCGCCCGGGGGGCCGGCCTCGGCAGGCGCGGACGGTGAGATCACGCCGGCGGACGCCGCCGCGGTCACGCCGGCCACCCCCGGCATGCTCTTGGGGATCACGTTGATGATCGCCTCGCACGGCAGGTTGTTGAGCACGTAGTCGATGGTGCGCCCGAAGACCTTGTCGGCGATGCGGCGCTTGCCCTGGGAGCCGAGGACGATGACCTCGGAGCGGCGGGCGATGGCCTCTTCGACGATCGCCCGCCCCGCCGACCGCGCGGTGACCACGACCGGGGTGAGCTTCACGCCGAACATGTCGGCGGCGTGGGCGGCGTTCTCGAGCACCTGCCGGGCCCGCTCGCGCTCCTCCGGCAGGCTCGCGTCGATCGGCAGGTTGAGCGGCACCTCGATCACGTACAGCGCGTCGATGGACGACCTGCGCTCGGTGGCCAATTGGCAGGCCAGCACCATCATCTCCTCGCTCACCACGGTATCCCGCACCGGCACCAGCAGCTGGTCGTAGACCACGTCCTCCTGGAGCGACGCCGGCAGCGTGGGCGACTTGACCGTCTTGGTGAGCGAGTAGCCCTGTGCCTTGCGGAAGATCACGTAGGCGACGATGCCGATGCCCACCCAGGCGAGGCCGATGACGCCGCTCCACGGCTTGTAGTACAGGATCACGCACCAGACCGAGAAGGTGCCCATCGCGCCCACCACGGCGGTGAGCGGATACGACGTGCCCCGGACGGTGACGTTCAGCGGGGGCCGGAACGGCCGCGCCAGCTCCGGCTCCTTGCGCCGCAGCATGATGACCGAGACGTGCGCGGCCGTGAAGGCGATCATCGACCCGAAGGCGTAGAGGTCCGCCAGCAGCGGGATCTCGCCAGGCAGGATCAGGATCATCGCGACGACGCCGAACAGCACGATGGCGATGTACGGCGTGAGCCGCGTGGGGTGGACGCGCCCGAGCACCCGCGGCAACTGGCGGTGCTGGCCCAGCGAGAAGGCGAGCCGGGAGACACCGATGATGCCGGCGTTGGTGGCGATGAACAGGATGGTGGCCGCCAGGATGCCCACCCAGGGACCGAGGATCCAGCGCAGCCAGGCGACGTTGTCCGGCAGGAAGCGCACCATGCCCAGCACCGGATCGGCGAGGAAGTTGCTGCCCAGTTGCGTGCCGTACAGTCGCGTCACCTGCTGCCCGTCGACCGTGGTGACCTCGCCGGTCGGCTCCTGGGCCGGGATGACCATGGTCCCGTCCGCCTGCTCCTCGAGCGGTACGTAGGCGGTCACGCTGGGGTCGGACTTGAGGCGGTAGGTGCCTTCGGGCTCCCCGGGGACGACCTCGACCGGCACCGTCAGACCCGTCGCCGGATCCACCGCCACGGTGTTGTAGTCGACGGTCATCGACGAGAGCGCGGCCAGCGGCATGCCGATGTAGACGACGAGCACGGCGATGATCACGAAGTTCATCGAGCGCGGCACGTCCTTGTCGGGGTGGTGCGCCTCCTCGGCCATGTTGGAGATGGTCTCGATGCCCGTGTAGGCCACGGTGCCCATGGCGAGGCCGTAGAGGAACTGGCTCCAGGTCGGCGCGATGCCCCAGTGGATCTGGGAGATCAGGATGTTCGGCTCGAGGAGCAGGACGAGCGCGATGATCATGATCAGGACCTGCGTCCCCAGGTCGAGGAGCGCGAGCACCACGTTGAGGCTGGCCGCCTCCTTGATGCCGACGACGTTGAGGACGACGAGGACGAGGATCGTGAGGGCGCCGCCGATGACGTTGTACGGCGGCTCCTTGAGGATCGGCCAGAAGATCGAGAGGTACTGCGGCACGAACAGCGCCGAGATGGCGATGGTGGCCGTGTAGGTGAGCATCTGCGCCCAGCCGATGCCGAAGCTGGCGAACTCGTTGAAGGCGCGGCGCGTGAAGCTGGACGCGCCGCCGGCCTCCGGCATGGCGGCCGTGGCCTCGGAGTAGGACCACGCGGTGCACACGAACAGCGCGCCGGTGATGACGAACACGGCCGGCGTGAGGCCGAGCGCCGCGACGGCGACGACGCCGAGGGCGTAGTAGATGGAGGAGCCTACGTTGCCGTACGCGGTGCTGAAGAGGGCCCCGACCCCCAGCACCTTGTGCAGCGAGTGTCCTTCTCGGCGTTTGCGGCGTGCCACGGCGTGTCCTGTGCGAGCCCGGTCAGACCCTGGAGCCGGGCTCGCGCACGACCATGATCGGGCAGCCGACGTGCACGACGACGGCCCGCAAGACGCTGCCCGTCGGCGCGGGAAGCAGGATCCTCTCGATCACCTCATCCTCCTACGCGACGGACCGGGACTGCTGGCGAGACTCCATTGAAGCAGTCCCGG
>JBLMXT010000362.1:0-3167 GCA_050257915.1 Deltaproteobacteria bacterium | reverse complement strand
CTTGGTCACGTTCGAGAGCCGCAGAAAGGCCGCCGGGCCGCGGACCTGGTACGCCTCGATCACGGCTGCGAGTTGTTCTGCCCAGGCGGTCAGGGCGGCGTCGGCCACGCCGCCGCCCTCGAGCCGCAGTGCGCCGTCCCGCCATTCCCAGCGGCGCAGGCGCGAGAGCGCGCGCGCGTCACCGCCCGTCAGCCACACGCCGCCGACCGGGTTCGACTGGAGCGCGAAGAGCAGGGGGGGTCTCGTCACGCGTAGGACTCCGTTCGTTCGATGAGCACAGTATCGGGCTGAGTCGCGACACCTGATGGCGCAGGACGGCGCGAGACTGGCTCCCATGGCAGAGCGGTCCAGGAGGTGGCGAGTCATGTCGGAGCCGACGTTCAGGGGACGCGCGCCGCGCTCGAGTGACGGGCGGGAATTTCGCTTCGGGACGGCGAGTGGCTGGACGGAGGTGCACCGCTGCATCACGACGCTGGTGGACCTCGATCTCGCGCCACACCCGCGCCTCGGGGACGCCGCGTGCCGGCGGCTGGCCGACGGCCTGGCCGGGCTGCATGCCGCCGGGCTGCTGCGGCTCTACTACGAGCTGTCCGCAGCGGAATCTGTGTTGCTCACCGACGTCGCCGCACGCGCGGCGTTCGTCGAAGCGATGCTGGAGGCCACGTTGCGCTTCGCGAGCTTCCTTCGCCAGTGCGGCGGCTGCGTCGTCGTGCTGTGACGCAGCGTCCCGCACTTTCGCGACAGGTGGCGACGCGACGATCCGGATGATGGCTCGTGTGGCGCGGCGGCTTCGACATTTCCACAGGGGAGCGTGGCATGAGCAAGGACTTCAGCACGGCCGAGCCGGTGCAGGCTGGTCGACGCAAGGGCGGGTGCAAGGGTGTCGTGACGCCCGTGCGCCGGTTGCTCGCGCGCCGGCATCCAGAGCGGGCGGAGCTCGTGGGAGGCCGGTTGCCGCTTCGCTGGCCTGATCCCAAGAAGCCGGACGATGAGGTCGCGCCGGGTGGCGATCTCTGGCGGGTTGCACTCGCCGCCGCCCTGGCGCCGCCTGCATCCCTCGGCTCACTGCAACGTCGTCCTGGCGCGGCTGACGGCCAGCGCCCGCGGGTTGTCACACGTCGGAGAACGTCGTCATGAAAGCGGTGTCCCGCGGGGCCTCTGACCTCGAAGCCGTCGTTGCCGCAGGCGACCTGAAGGCGCTGCGGCGCGCACTGATGGCCGGTGCCGATCCCGACCAGCTCGGGCGCCACCAGTGGCCGCCGGCCTGGGAGGCGATCCGCCGCGGCCGTGCAGACCTGCTCGAGCTGCTGCTCGCCTACCAGGCAAGTTTGGCGCCGGTCGGCTTGCCGGAGGGGACCCTGCTGCACGTCGCCGCCTTCTGGGGCACGCCCGAGTGCATCGACGTGCTGCTGGCGGCGGGGGCGGACGTCCTCGCCGTCGACCCCACGGGCGAGACGCCCCTCTGCCAAGCCGTGCGCGCCGCCAACGTCGACAACGTGCGGCGCCTCCTCGAGGCACAGATGGCAGCGATCCCCCCGCCGGACACGCCTGAAGGGACCGTGCCGACGCTGGTCGCCGAGGACGAGGCCGACGATGGCGGTCGGCTCTGGGTCGACCCCGACGGGGAGGCAGAGAAGCTCGCGGTGCGGCAGTGGCGTGCCGGCGGCCCCGACGCGGATGCTGCCTGGCAGTGCGCGCTGCTCGTCGCCCGGTACCGGCTGGCCGCCGCGAACCCGGACGTCGAGATCACGGAGCGCGAGGTGCTGCTCCAGTACCACGTCTGCCACGGCGATGCGTCCGCGGTGGAGACCGTGCTCGCCGACGGCGCGAACCCGATGATCCGGGACGCAACGGTCGGCTGGTCACTGCTCGCCTCAGCCGTCGACCGGGGCGACCCGCAGCTCGTCCGGCTGCTGCTCGAGGCCGGCGCCGAGCCGGATTGGTACGGGTACTACACCTGGGACGACACGCCACTGACTTACGCCGCACGGGAGGGCCATCGGGAGATCTGTGCCCTCCTGCTCGGCGCCGGTGCAGATCCGGATATCCCTCTCTGGACGGGCCTGACCGCCGCGGACGTGACGCAGGATCCGGTGATCCGCGACCTGCTGGCGGCTGCGGGCGCGCGCGAGAGCAGTCGACGCCAGGCACCGAGCCGCGGTGTGTGCGCGCTGCTGACGGCAACGGTGATCCTCATCGGCGCGAGTCACGCCGTGGCCGAGCCCTGGTCGCTCGACGCGATGAAGGCCTTTCCCCAAAGCCAGGAACGGGGTGCGGACGCCGGCTACGTGCGAGCGAGCGGCTGCGGCGCGACGTCCGCTGCGGCCCGTGACGAAGCGGTGCGGCTCGCCCTGCAGACGACGATGCGACAGCTGGTCGTGGTCGAGCGGGCCGTCGAGAACGACGACGTAATCCTCGACCGGACGACCTCCACGCTGAACGGCTTCGTCGCGGACGTCAGGGAGATCGGCATGACGCGGGAGGGAGGCCAGGTCTGCGTCGAAGCGGACGTGAAGGTGTCGGCTTCGCAGATCGCGAACTACCTCGGATCGACCACCAACACGGCGAGCGCCGTCCGCGGCGGCGCCCTGGCCGCGGAGCTGTCGCGCGCCGCCTCGCAGGCGACGGCCGTCCGCGGCGTCCTGGCTCGTGCGTTCCGGGGATTTCCCAGCGACGCGGTGCAGGTGGCGGTCACCGGCGTTGGCATCGGCAGGGACGGCAACACGATCGAGCTCGATTGCGACGTCTCTTTCGATGCGGCGTGGCTCGAGGCGCTCGAGGGATCCCTGGCAACGCTGGCCGAGGCTCGCGGCACGCTTTCCGGCCTGCAAAGGGACCAGCTGCCGGAAAACCAGGGCCACATCGTGTGCGTTGGCGACGCGCAGCACTGCTATCGGTTCTCGGAGGCGTTCCTCCAGGAGCTGGTGCGCACGTCCGACGGCTACGCGCTGGCGAGCCTGTTGCGAGGGTCGTTCTGGCCGGACCAGCTGCTGCTCGTTGGCCGGTTCGTCGATCGCCAGCGGCGGGTCACGCACCGCTCCGACGAGGCGCAGTGCTTCGTGCGCCTGCCGCCGACCGAGCCGGTGGCCTCGATAGTGCCGATCGCCAGGGACCCACCGGGCGTCACGGTGTTTCGGCGCGGCGCGGCCAGCGGCCGGTTCTGGGTG
>JBLMXT010000361.1:0-8590 GCA_050257915.1 Deltaproteobacteria bacterium | reverse complement strand
CGCGCGAGCCGCCGGCGCCTCAGTGGTCCTCGAGCACGCGTCAGACGACGCCGTGCGTGTCAGCCTCGCTTGCCTGCGCGAGCTCGGCCTGCTCTGACGCAGCTCCGTTGAGCAGCTCGAGCAACTCCGTCCGCACGTTGCGCAGGCGGACCGAGATGTCGCCGGCCAGCCGCTGCATCACCTCGTAGCCGGCGAAGGGCTCGAGGAGGAAGATGTCCTCGGCCGCCGCCGCGTGCACCACCAGCACGGTCGACTCCTCGGCGGCGACCGCGCCGGCGACGTACTCGTGCGGGGCCACCAGCGACGACCACCCGCAGAGGCGGAACTGCCCCGCGTCGAACACCTCGATGGCGCCGCCGCCGGACGCCGTCATGCGCACGACGACCCGCCCCGTCGCGACCACGAAGAAGTCGTGAGCCTCGTCGTTCTGGTCGAAGAGCGTCTCGCCCGCGCGCAGCGAGCGCGTGGTCGAGCACGCGGCCAGCTCGGCGATCTGCCGCTCGCTCAGCGGCCGCAACAGGTCGCAGCGACGCAGCGTGACCTCGGGAGTCAGATCGGGAGCGGGCGGTGTCATGTGGTCCCCCCTCAGGTAGGTGAGCAAGGCGGTGCGGGCGAGCCGGTCTCAGCTCTCCAGCACCTCGATCAGCTCCTCCTTGATGTCGCGCAGACGGGTCGAGATGACACCGGCGAGCTTCTTCATCACCTCGTAGCCGGCCGCGGGCTCGCGCAGCAGGATGTCCTCCACCTCGTCGGCGGAGATGGCGATGACGGCGCTGTCCTCGAGCGCCTTCGCGTCCGCCACATAGATGTGGGGTGCCACGATCGACGACCAGCCGGACAAGCCGTACTGGCGCACTTCGACCACCTCGATGACGCGGCCCGCGGGGGTCGCCAGGCGGATCGCCAGGCGTCCGCTGGCCACGACGAACAGGCTGTGCGCCACCGTGTTCTGGTCGAACAGGGCTTCGCCCTCGCGCAGCATGACCATCGTGCAGTGGTCGGAGAGCGCGGCGATCTGCGCCTCGCTCAGGGGTTCCAGCAGCTCGCAGTGCGCGAGCGTGCTCTCGACGGACAGGTCGGCGGTCGGTGGTTTCATGGCGCTCCCCTCCTCGTGAACAGCGGCTCGCTTTCTGTCTACCCGTTCAGCGATGTGACGAAGTGTTCGGTCTCGTCGTCTGCGGAGGGCGCGGCGCGACCGTCTGATAGACTCCACCGGGTGCCGCCTCGGCGCTCCCACGCTCACGTCAACGACCGAAAGCGCGAGGCCATGAGCCAGTCCTTCACCTACACGGGCACCAGCGACTACATCGCCGCGCCAGACCTCATGCAGACGGTCAACGTCGCCGTCCAGCTCAGCCGCCCGCTGCTCATCAAGGGCGAGCCCGGCACCGGCAAGACGATGCTCGCGCAGAGCATCGCGCGCGGCCTGGGCACGCCGCTCCTCGTCTGGAACGTCAAGTCGACGACCAAGGCGCAGGACGGCCTCTACGTGTACGACACGGTGCAGCGCCTGTACGACGGCCAGTTCGGCGACCGCGACGTGAGCGACATCGCCCGGTACATCAAGCCCGGCAAGCTGGGCGAGGCCTTCGCCAGCGAGGAGCGCGTGGTGCTCCTCATCGACGAGATCGACAAGGCCGACCTCGAGTTCCCCAACGACCTGCTGTGGGAGCTCGACCAGATGGAGTTCCACATCCCGGAGACGCACGAGACCGTCAGGGCCGTGCACCGGCCCATCGTGCTCATCACCTCCAACGCCGAGAAGGAACTGCCCGACGCGTTCCTGCGCCGCTGCGTGTTCCACTACATCGAGTTCCCGGACGAGGCGATGATGGAGCGCATCGTGCGCGTCCACGTTCCCGGCCTGGACAAGCGGCTGCTCGACCTCGCGATCCAGGCCTTCTACTGGCTGCGCGATGTGCCCGGCCTGCAGAAGAGGCCCAGCACCAGCGAGCTCATCGACTGGGTGCAGGCGCTGGCGCGCGGCGGCGTCGACCCCAGGGAGATCGCCGCGCGCCTCCCCTTCATGGGCGTGCTGCTCAAGAAGGACCACGACGTCGACGTCGCGCAGCGGGCGCTCGCGGGCGCCCGCGGCCGGCGCTAGCCAGCCGGGCTGCGGCCCGTACGAGCGAGGAGCCCTCATGAGCAGCGTCGGCGGCATCGAACTCTTCATCGTCATCGTCATCGCCATCGTGGTGGCAGGGCTGGTGCTGCGCCAGATCATGTCCAGGCGCTGACGCGGGCGCGCTTCCCTCGTGTTCACCGACTTCTTCTTCCTGCTGCGCTTCTACGGCGTGCCGGTGACGGTCACGGAGTGGCTCGCGCTCATGCGCGGGCTCGCCCTGGGCCTCGTGCCCACGGGTCTCGACCAGTTCTACGGCGTCGCGCGCAGCATCCTCGTCAAGAGCGAGGCGTACTTCGACCAGTACGACCAGGCGTTCGCGGCCATGTTCAAGGGCATCGAGACGCCGGTGGCGATCGACGACGAGGTCTGGGACTGGCTCTCCGACCCCCTGACGATGCCCGGGCTGAGCGAGGAGGAGCGCCGGCTGCTGGCCGCCGCGCTCGAGGACCTGGACCTGGAGGCGCTCCAGAAGCTGTTCGAGGAGCGCCTCAGGGAGCAGACCGAGGCCCACCACGGCGGCAACAAGTGGGTGGGCACCGGCGGCACCAGCCCGTTCGGCCACTCGGGCTTCCACCCCGGCGGCATCCGCGTCGGCGGCGAGAGCCGCAACAGGAGCGCCGTCAAGGTGGCCGGCGAGCGCCGCTACCGCGGCTACCGCACCGACCAGGAGGTCGGCGTGCGCCAGTTCGAGCTCGCCCTCCGGCGCCTGCGCCAGCTCTCCTCGCGCAACGAAGGCGTAGCCGACGAGCTCGACCTCGACGCGACCATCGAGGAGACGGCCGGCAACGCCGGCCGTCTCAGCCTCGTGTGGCGCAAGAGCCGCAAGAACGCCGTCAAGGTCCTGCTGCTGATGGACGTCGGCGGCTCCATGCACCCCTACATCCGCCTCTGCGGCCAGCTCTTCAGCGCCGTGAACCGCAGCAGCCACTTCAAGGACCTGCGCACCTACTACTTCCACAACTGCGTCTACGACTGGCTCTACACGAGCACGCGCATGACGTCGTCGGAGGCCATCTCGACCCGGCGCGTCCTCCAGGAGCTCCCCGGCGACTACAAGCTCATCGTCGTCGGCGACGCGGCCATGGCCCCCAGCGAGCTCATGGCCCGCGACGGCATCATCTGGTGGGGCTTCGGCAACGACGAGCCGGGCATCGAGTGGCTGCGCCGCCTGCGCCGCCACTTCGACCACTCCGTGTGGCTCAACACCATCCCCGAGGCCGACTGGGACCGCGCCTACGGCAGCGTCACCATCCGCAAGGTGCGCGAGGTCTTCCCCATGTTCGAGCTCACCGTGGACGGGCTCACCGCGGCGACGCGCACGCTCATGGTGCGCTACTAGCGTCGCCGAGGCAGTAGAACCAGCCGTCACGGCAGCCGATGTAGACGCGCCCGTCCCACAGCGTCGGCGTCGATTCGAACGCGCCCTCCGCGTAGAACTGGTCCCGCTCCTCGAGGGTCACCGTCCAGTACGTGCCGTCGCCGTTGGCGCTGGGCAGCGCCCCGGCGTCGCCCGGCGCCGCGGGGTCGTAGCGCACGCTCCAGAGGTGCACGCGCTGGTCGTAGCCCCCGGCCACCAGCGCGTCCCCCACCAGGATCGGCGTCGAGATGGCCCCGCCGTTCCAGATCCTGGCCACCTCCACCGGCGTCTTGAGCCCCTTCTCCCGGTTCGGTCCCGCCACGGTCTTCTCGCTCATCACGTCCCGCGAGACCACGTAGAGGTAGCCGTCGATCGCGCTGAACGCGCAGAGCGCGGGGTACTTGCCGCCGGGGTTGTAGGCATCGTTGACGCTCGCCGAGCCGACGATGCCGCCGGCCCAGTCGCCCACCTTGCGGTCACCCGTGGGGAAGTACCACACCGTCGCCTCGGCCGCCGGACGCGACGGGTCCAGGCACAGCATCCCGCCCTTGCCTTTGATGTACTCCTTCTCCACCGCCTGGAGCAGGAGCCCGTCGCTGGTCGGCACGGGCGTCCCGTCCAGATCGGAGCCCACGAAGTAGTCCCAGACGACCTCGAGGTCGGAGCGCCGGAGGCCGTACACGTGGCCGGCGCCGGACGCGATGTACAGGTTCTCGCCGAGCGCCGAGACGGACGACTCCATCACGAGGTTGCGCCCGTGGCGCTTCGCGCGCTCGTCGCCGAGCAGCAGTTGCTGGGCCGCGATGACGGGCTTCTTGCCCTCGGCCCAGTCCTGCGTCCGGAGCGGGTCGAGGGCGTAGAAGTATCCGCTCTCGACCCCGACGAAGTAGGAGCCGTCGTAGAAGAAGCCGCTGCCGTCGCAGTCGCGGCTGTAGCAGCGGGTCTGCGGCACCGGCAGGCGCCAGAGCTCCTTGCCGCTGCCGAAGGTGACGGCGCGGACGGGCGCGACGCGCGGGTCGTCGAGCTCGTAGGGGTACCCGCGCCTCGATCCGGCGACGACGATGTACCTGTCGTCGGGACCCGTCGGCGAGGGGTTGCGGAACACCGACGGGCTGCCCTTGATGATGTCGTCGTACTTGTAGGCCCACAGGACCTCGCCGGTCTCGGCGTCGATCTTGCGCAGCTTGTAGGAGTAGGAGCTGGCGATGAGGTAGGCCCTGCCGCCGTCCACGACGACGCTGGGCTGCCCGGTCCAGCCGCTGCCGGCCCACTTGCTCGGGGGGTCGGTGTCGAACTTGCCGGAGCTCCAGCCGCTGCCGAGCCGCACCTTCCAGAGGACGTCGAGGCGCTTGGGCGCCGGCCCTTGGCCGTAATACCGGCGCCCGTAGTTGCCGAGGAACGTGCCGACCTTGACGCCGTCGCCGGTCACCTGCGGCGCCGGCGGCGCCGGCACCGGCCCGGCCTGCCGGACCTGCTCCTCCGCGCCGGCTCCACAGCCGCACCCGCCGCACGCCGCGGCGCGCCAGGCGATGAGCCCGAGCACGACGACCAGCGCGAGGAGCGCGACGCCGCGCCGGCGCCGCAGCTGGCGCCGGCGCGCGGCGGAGCGGCCGCGCGGCGGCCGCCGGTCATGTCCGGCCGACGTCTCGATGGCGCGACCATACAACAAGCGGGCCCAGCCTGGCCCGCATCGCGGTCCTCGCAGCCCACGCGGCACGCTGCGGACGCGGTCGCGCACGGCGCCGCGCCGGGAGCCGCACCATGGCGGATCACCGGCGGCGTGGCGGACCGCGTCATGGGTGCCGTCATCCGTGGCGTCATGGATGGCATCGTGCGTGACGCCACCCGCCGGCGCACTACCTTCCAGCGGACCGCCGCAGCGGGTAGGATGCCTGAGGCCGGCCGGCGCAGCCGCGCCGGCCCTCACACCGACGAACAACCCCCGGAGGGTTCACATGACGACCGACCTCGATCTGCTCCGCGACCTCTGCGCCGCCCCGGCTCCGACCGGGTTCGAGGCTCCCGTCCAGGACCTCGTCCGGCGCCGTCTCTCCGCGCACTCGGCGCCCGAGGGCGATCCTCTGGGCAACGTGTGGGCCACGGTCGCCGGCGAGGGCGCGCCTCACGTCGTCGTGACCGCGCACGCCGACCAGATCGGGCTGATCGTCACCTACGTGGACGAGCACGGGTTCGTCTCGTTCGACAAGATCGGCGGCGTCGATCCGCAGCTCCTCCCCGGCCGCAACCTCATCGTCCACGGCGGCAAGGGGCTGGTGAACGGCGTGGTCGGGCGCAAGCCCTCGCACAAGATGGACAAGGACGAGCGCGCCAAGGCTCCGGACCTGAGTGACCAGTGGCTCGACATCGGCTGCTCCACCCGCGACGAGGCGCTCGGCCTGGTGCAGATCGGCGACCCCATCACGTTCCCGCCGAACTTCCTCGAGCTGGCCGGCGGCCGCTACGCCTCGCCGGCCTTCGACAATCGCGCCGGCGTGTACGTCTGCCTGCGCGCGCTCGAACACTACGCGGCGGCGCCCGCGGCCGCCGACCTCACGGCGCTGCTCACGGTGCACGAGGAGACCACCTTCATGGGCGCCCGGGCGATGGCGATCCGCTGGCAGCCGGACGTCGTCATCGTCGTCGACGTGGACTTCGCCAGCGACGACCCCGGCCTCGACGCCAAGAAGCTCGGCGGCGAGGTCAAGCTCGGCGCCGGCCCGGTGATCCACCGCGGCGCCGCGGGCAACCTCGCGCTCACCGACCTGGCCATCCAGATCGCCGGGGACGAGGGCATCCCGGTGCAGGTCAAGGCCATGCCCGGCGCCACGTCCACGGACGCGGAAGAGCTGATGGCGGCCGGCTCCGCGGCGACGCTGTCGTTCAGCCTCCCGGTGCGCAACATGCACTCGGCGTTCGAGGTCATGCAGCCCGACGACGCCGAGGCCGGCGCGCTGCTGGCGGCGGCGGTCACGCGGCGCCTCGCCGCCGACGGCTGGGACGCGGGCCGCTTCGTGCCGCGCGCGTAGCCGCGGCGGTCAGACGCCCGTCGACCGGGCCTCGGGGTAGCCGGCGAACAGCGAGCCGATCCAGTCGATCTCGGCCGGGGCGACACGGCTCCAGTAGTCGTCGTTGTGGCCGCCGGGGCCGAACCCGCCCGCCGGCGGCTCGGGCAGGACCTCGGTGAACGCGACGTTGGCCTCGTAGAAGGGGTCCTGCCTGCCGCAGTCCAGGCGCACCAGCGGAGCAGCGAGCTCGCCCGCGTCCGCGTAGACATCGTTGTGCTCGTAGTCGCCGGCGCTGTCGAAGGCGTCGCCGACGCCGTCGTCGTAGGAGCGCCAAAGGGCGGCGCTGACGGCGCAGACGCCGTAGAACTGCTGCGGGTGCAGCTCCGCCGCCCGCAGCGCCCCGTACCCGCCCATGGACCAGCCCATGATCGCCAGCGGGCCTTTGAGCCCCAGATCGTCGCGGATGAACGGGATGAACTCGTCGACCAGCATCGCCATGGCGTCGTCGCCGCCCGCCCGGGCGTGCCAGTAGGTGTCGCTGGCCTGCACCGCGGCGACGGCGAACGGCGTGACGCCGCGCTTCTCGATGCCGTCGGCCACGTAGTCGCCGAAGCGCAGGTGCCCCTGCAGTACCTCGCTGGGCGACCGGCCGCGGCCGGGCAGGCAGATGAGCACGGGCGTCTGCACGCCGACCGCCGGGCCGTCCTGCTCGACGCCGGGAGGGTACGCGATCGCGTACGCGGCCGGCTCGGCGAGGTGCGTCGACGGGAGCGTGCCCACCTCGTAGGTGACCGCATAGGCGGGCGGCGGCGTCCCCGCCTCGCCGTAGGCGCCGGTGAGACGGTACCAGGAGTCGCGCACGGTCCAGGAGCGCCAGCCGACCGCGCCGGCGACGGCCAGGGCGGCGACCACCACGCCGCCGCCGACGAGGAACCGGCGACGGGTCATCCCGGCCTGGAGGCCGAAGGCGGGGTCCTGCTGCGGGCCTCCGCCCTGCGGGCCGGGGGCCGGGTGCGGCGGCGGCGCCTCGGGCGCGCTCCGCGTCATCGCCGCGCCGCGGCCGGGCCTCCCGGCGACGGCGCCGCCGCGACCGGCTCGGACGACCCGTCGAGCGCCGACGCCAGCTGCCGCGCCATCTCCGGCTGCCACTTGAGCCTGGCCGGCGCGAGCAGGTGGAAGAGGTCGGCGAAGTCGTCGTCGGTCAGCTTCACGTTGCGCGCGATGTGCACGTAGGGCACGTCGTCGCGCGCGGCGAGCTCGCGGGCGCGCTTGCGGTAGGCCGGCACCACGCCGTTCCAGTCGGGGCCGGCCGCCGAGGCGTTGAGCGGCTGGTCGTAGAGCACCACATCGAAGCCCCGCTCGTCCGCCAGCTTGAGGATCTCCTCCAGCATGGCGAAGTTGTAGTCCGCGTACTTGCGGTACAGCTTGACGTCCTTCTCGAGCACGTAGAGCACGTTGCGGCGCTTGCCCAGCGGAAGGTGTCCCTTGGCGCCCCAGGGGTAGTAGTGCGTCTCGTAGATGATCGGTGTACCCCAGAGCGCGCTGCCGGCCGCACGCTCCTTGAGGTACGAGCCGACGTAGTCGAACACGCCGGGGATCGCGCCCGTGGCCGGCGGCGTCGCGCCGAGGTGGCGCGGCGCCAGGGCCTCGAGGCGCGGACTGCGCACGAGCAGCGTGTGGCCGCTCAGCATCTCGGCGTCGCGCGTGGGCGCGCCGGTGACGCGGATGGGCGCAAGGCCGAGCGCGAGCGTGGCCGGCCCTCGCGGCAGGTTGTCGATGAGCGCCAGGGACATGGCCATGCTCTCCTGGTGCGCCGCGAGGCTCACGACCCGGACCTGCCGGCCCGCCTCGCGGCTGATGGCGGAGGCCAGTGAGGCCTCGCTGATGAAGCACTCCATGGTGCCCGACCCGCCGTAGAGATAGACCGTGCGCGTCGTCGGCGGGTCCTTGCGCAGTTCCTGTACGCGCACCGACACGTGCACGTAGTCGTCGTGCGTGATGCGCAGGAGGCGGCCCTCGTCGACGGCGGTGAGGCCGCCGTCGAACAGCAGCGCCTGGCCGCCGAGCAGGACGGCGACCGTCATCAGGGCGGCCGCGACCAGC
>JBLMXT010000360.1:0-2981 GCA_050257915.1 Deltaproteobacteria bacterium | reverse complement strand
TGACGTTCTCCAGCTGGTCGTCGTCGGTCTGCACCGTGTACCAGGCGCGCCCGCCGTAGAGCACGCCGTCATTGGTGCGACCGATGGCGGTGAGGTCGTCGGCGGCGACCGGCGCCAGCGGGCAGGAGCCGAACCCCGAACGCACCGTGGCGATGTCGAATCCGACCTCGTGCATCTTGTGGATCCCGGTCTCGACGATGCGCGCCGCCACCTGCACCGATCCGACGGTGCAGGCGGTGGGCGCCATCAGCAGGTGGAGCTTGTCCGGGCTCACGCCGCACTTCCCGGCGATCAACTCGGTCACGGCCGGCGGCGGCAGCGTCCTCGACTCCAGCGTGAGCACGGCCACGTCCGCCGGGTCGCGGTAGTCGATGCTGGAGAAGATGGGATCGCCCCGGTACAGCGCCCGCGCCGGTCCGGAGCCCATCGCGAAGTACGACTTCGCGTCCTCGGTCTTGGGCGCCTTCACCGCCCACCCTGCGTATTGGGAGGCCATGCAGGCCACGACCGGGTGGTTCACGCCCACTTCCACGCCGGGCGTCACGAGGCCGTCCAGATGAAGCTCTCGCAGCTGGACGCTGCCGAGGCCGCCCAGGCAGACCTCGGAGAAGAGGCGCCCGGCCTCGAGCGAGCCCCACGTCTCGATGCCGCAGTCAACGACGGTGACGCCGTTCTCGTAGTGCTGGACGGCCACGCCGTACGCGTCGGCGGCGTCCACGAGTCGCCGGGAGATGGCGAGCGCCCGCTCATTCACGCTAAGCACGGACCAGGACCTCCCCTCGGCCGCCCGTGTTCATGTCGCCGACGTAGCGCCGGAAGGTGTCGGCTGCGAGCGCCTCTTCATCCAGCGCGCCGGAGTCCCGCAGGGCGCGCAGGTACGTCCGCAGGAACACGGGCTTGTAGGTGCAGGCGTAGTGGAACGTGGGCAGCATCGGCGGCGCCTCGCCGAGGGCGACGATGGTCCCGCGCTTCATCCCGGCTCCCGGGCGGCCGCCGAGGCGGCCTCTGACGAAGACCGAACCGGCCAGCATGCCGGCGCCGGCGAACTCGCCGGAGTCGCCGAGGACGACGATGAGCCCGCGGCGCATGCGGCCGCCCACCTCGCGGCCGCACGAGCCGCGCACGACGATGGTCCCGCCGCGCATGCCCTTGGGCTCGCCCGAGTAGGCGGCGCCGGTGAAGTGGCCGGCGTCTCCCTCGACGACCAGGAGACCGCCCGTCATGTGGGCGCCGGCCCAGTCGCCGGCGCTGCCCTCCACGACGATCTCGCCGCCCTTCATGAACGCACCGACGTGGGGGCCGGCGTCGCCCATCACGGTGATGCGGCCGAAGCTCATGCCGTAGCCGATCTTCTTGACCGCCTTGAGGTCGCCGCGCACGGTGATGGTGTCGGCGCCGGCGCCTTCGACCGTGAAGAGGTCGCCGAGTCTCACCTGCCGGCGCCCGTAGAACACCGGCAACGCCTCGATCTGCGTCTGCCCGAGCCCGACGAAGCGATCCGGGCAGATGCTGTCGGCCTCGACAGGGATCGTGCTGGACTCCTTGCGCTCCAGCGTGATGCCCTCTCCCTCGAGCACGAGCGCCGCACAAGCTATGCATCCCATGGCTGCTGCCTCCTCCTCATCGCGGGAGCGTCCCTCCACGCGGCGATCACGCGGTCACCAGCTCCCGCAGGGCGAAGTGGAACTGCCCAAGGGAGCCGCCGTAGTTGCCGGCCGAGATGCGCGTCACGCCGGGGAGGCAGGCCGCCGTGATGCCCACCCGCATCGCCTCGCGCACGGCCTGCTCGTCCAGCCCGTCGATCACGATCTCGAGGACGGCGTTCTCGCCCTCGCGCAGCGCCGTCTGCTCCTGGGCGCGCAGTGTGGGGCAGTACGGCGTGTTGCTCGACACGTTCTGGCCCTTGTAGCGGGACGAGACCTTGCTGCCGGAGCGCACCACTCCTCCGGGAAACGGCATGATCGCGCCGGGCACGGAGCGCATCGCCGCGACCGCCGCCTCTGCGGCGGTGAGCGCGGCCTCCAGGTTCTCCCCCATCATGAAGAAGTTGCCGCCGCCGACGCCCTTGGCCACGCCGAAGCTCTCCTCGACGACGAACTCCCCGTCCATGACCGGGACGCGCCACAGGCGGCGGCCGTCGAGCAGCTTGCTGCGCTGGAAGCCGTCGCCGAAGTAGCGCAGCTTGCCGCCCACCTTGAGCCTCTCGCCGCCGCCCAGCCCGTCGTAGCAGGCCGAGGTCGCCGAGGTCATGATGGCCTGTCCCACCCTGGCCAGCAGCACCGACTCCATGTTCGAGCGCGAGGTCGCGAACACGAGCACTGCGATGCCGGGTCGGCCGTCCGGGGTCTCTTCGTCCGGACCGAGCTCGTTGACGCCCGCCTCGCAGCCGCAGCCGATGATCGACGTGGCGAACCCCGTCGCCGCCGCGGCCGCCGTGCGCGCCCACTCCAGCGTCTCCGCGGTCACGATGAGGCGTGAGCCCCACATGCCGAAGGCTTCCGCGAACGTGTCCTCTATCTCCACTCCGTTGAGATGCATGAGAGGCTAGCTCCTTTCCCAGAAGGGTGCCGGCGCCCGCCCGGCCGACGGGTGGCGGCGCCGGAGAGACTCGGTCTCGCTGACGTAGAGGTGGTCCAGCACGGAGCCGGCGGCGGAGCGCACCTGCAGCGCCTCGACGAGGTCCCGCGGGCCGGCCTGCCCGGCCAGTCCCTGTCCGAGCAGCGCGGCGCCCTGCGCCGCCTCGCTGGCGACGGCGGCGAAGCCGCCCACGTCGCAGACGGGGGCGAACCGGGAGAGCCGTTCGGCCAGGAGCCGCCGGATCTCGGGGACGCGGCTGAGGCGCCCCGAGAGGAGGATCTCACGCGGCGTCCCCAGGACGGTCACCTGCGCCGCCACCTGCTTCTCGATGCCCTCGAGCAGGGCGTCGAGGGCGACGGCCGCCGGTCCGCCCGCGGCGGCGGCCGTGACGAGGTCGCCCGGCG
>JBLMXT010000359.1:0-5802 GCA_050257915.1 Deltaproteobacteria bacterium | reverse complement strand
CCGCGTCCTCGCTCCACACGACGAGCTGCCGGGGAGCGCCGTCCTCGCTGCGTGGCGGCACGTCGGCGACGCGCGACTCGATCGTGTCGAGGAGCACCTCCCCGAGGCCGAGCCCGCGATGCTCGGGGTGCACGTAGTGGTCGGCGATGACCTCGGAGGCCAGCTCCGGCCACACCCAGGCGACGGCGACGATGCCGCCGCCGGGCGCCTCGACCACCCACCAGTCGCGCTCGATGCGGCACTCGGGCTCCGCCCACTGGGTCGCGACGACGGTCATGTGCCGGCGCGGCTCGCCGCTGTCGGCGCTCTCGGCGGCGTCGAGGACCGCCTGGACGGCCGCCGCCGTCCCGGGGTCGGGATGGTGGAGCCTGTAGCCGGCCGGCAGGGGGGTCGTCATCTCCAGGCGGGCCAGCCGAGGGATTGGCCCGCGGCCGGGGCGTATATGGTCCGCACGTCGTTGCCCGCGCCGTCGGCGCGGCGCAGCGACCACGCCGTGCCGTCGGCGTTGCTGGCGAGGAACGCGTACTCCGCCCCGTCGGGTGAGTACACGGGGTGCAGCTGGTCCTGCCCGAGGGTGGCGATCAGCGTCCCGTCGAGCCGGCGGAGCTGGGTCCGGAAGGGAGCTCCCGGCGCCGCCGGGACCCACGTGCTGCAGAGGAGGCGGCGAGCCCGCGGGTGCCACGACGCCGAGCTCGCGTTGAGCCGGTAGGACTTGAGCAGCTTGCCGCTCGGGACGGCGAGGCGGAACATCCCGTACCCGCCGCCGTACTCCACCGTCGCCACCAGCTGCGAGCCGTCCGGGGACCAGGTGAGCGCGACGAGGCCGTTCTCGCTGGGGTAGCGGTAGATGATCCGGCTGCGGTGCGTCCTCAGGTTGAGCAGGGTGATGCCCCACAGCTGCCCCCAGGAGCCCCCCGCCGGCTTCAGCACCGTCCCTCCGGCGAGGTGGCGCCCGTTCGGGGAGTACGCGAGGACGTGGGTGCCGGTGGCGAGGGACGGTCCCGTGTAGCCGAGCCGCCTCTGGTTGGCGCCGCCGGAGCGCATGAGCATGACCCAGCTCTGACGGTCGAAGGGGCTCCACGTGCGGGAGCGGATGAAGGCGATGGTGCCACGACCCGGCGACCAGGCCGGTCCGAACTCGTAGAAGGCGCCGGAGGTGAGTCTCTTCAGTCCGGCGCCGTCCGGCTGGATCGTCCAGACGTGAGGCGGCGACGACTGCGTCATGGACTTGACGAAGGCGATCCGCGCGGCGCCCGCCGCCGCCGGCAGCGCCAGGACGACGGCCAGCGTGACGAGGACGGCGAGCACGAGCGGCGCCGGTGTGCGAGGCGTTGCTGTCGTGGAGTCGTGCATGCTTCGTCCCCCCGTGTCGTTGTGGGTCATTGGGCGCGATCCTCCGATGACACTACCAGCAGACTCGGGCATCGGGCCGTTGCGGCGGAGAAGGGACGCCGATCGCAGCGGGCGGACTGCGCGCGCTTTGCCTCGCCCCGCGCCTGCCCATATCCTGACCACGCGCAGGAACATCAGAGCAGATCGGAGGCCGAGTGGGTGCCGGACCAGACCTGGACCGTCCGCCCGTCATCGCGATGATCGGGATGGCGACGGTGGACTACCTCTACGTCCTCGACGACCACCCGCAGGCGGACTCGGTGAACCGCGCCCTGGACTACCAGACGGCGGTGGGGGGATCGGCCGGCAGGGGGGCGATCGCAGCCAGGAGGCTCGGAGGCGCGACGAAGCTGCTGGCCGCGTGTGGGACCGGGGTGCACGCCGAGGTCCTGATGGCGCAGCTGGCCGCCGAGGGCGTCGACTGCACGTGGGTCGCCTACGATCAGCCCTCGCAGCACTCGGCGGTCATCGTCGCGCGGCAGGAGGCGACCCGGGCCATCGTGTGGCTGCCGCAGCCCATGGCGGACGCGCGGATGATCGCGCGCCTGCCGCAGTTCCTCGAGGGCGTCGACGTCGCGCTCCTGGACGCGACCGATGAAGCGCTGGCGACGGCGGCGCTCGACGAGTGCGAGCAGCGAGGCATCACCACCGTCATCGACACCGGGTCCGGGCGGCCGTGGACGAGGAGCCTGCTCGGCCGCGTCGATCACGTGATCGCGCCCGAGACCTACGTGCTGAAGGAGACGGGGCACTCGGCGGAGAGGGCGGTCGTCGAGCTCTGGGGCGACTCCTGCCGCGCAGTGTTCGGCGTGACCCAGGGGCCGAGGGGTGGCGTGTTCACGACCGGCAAGGAGCACGAGCGCCTGCAGCGCTGGGAGGCCGTGCCGGTCGCCGGAGTGGACTCCTGCGGCGCCGGCGACACCTTCCACGGCGCCTACGCCTGGGCGGTGGCGCGGGGGCTCTCGCCCGCCGAGTGCTTCGCCGCCGCCTCCTGGTCCGCGGGGCTGAAGGTCTCCCGGCTCGGCAACGAAGGCATCCCGACGCTCGACCAGCTGCAGAGCGCGCGCGCGTCGAGCCGCGTGGGCAAGCCCGTGTGATCGGCGCCGGCCGCGGGCAACCGTCAGCCGTTAGAACCGGCCGATATCGGCAACCGTGCAGGTATGAGTGGTCTACAGCCCACAGACGGCCCCCTCACCCCCGAGGAGCTGCAGCTGGCCACGCGCAACCGGGGCATGCCGCTGGAGGCGCTTCGCCATGACGTGACGCCGTCCGGGCTGCACTACCTGCTGGTGCACTTCGACATCCCGGCCGTCGATCCGGCGACGTGGCGGCTCGAGATCGGCGGCGCCGTCGAGGCGCCGCGCTCGCTGAGCCTCCAGGAGCTGCGAGAGCTGCCGTCACGCAGCCTGCCGGTGACGATGGAGTGCGCCGGCAACGGCCGCGCGCGGCTCTCGCCACGGCCGGTCAGCCAGCCGTGGCTGGTCGAGGCCGTGGGGACCGCCATCTGGACCGGTGCGCCTCTGCGCGACGTACTCGCCCCGGCAGGCGTCCGGCCCGGCACGGTGGAACTGGTGTTCACGGGCGCCGACCACGGCGTCCAAGGTGGGGCCGAGCAGGACTACGAGCGCAGTCTCAGCGTCCCGGATGCGCTGCGCCCCGAGGTGCTGCTGGCCTACGAGATGAACGGCCGGCCACTGGAGCCGCAGCACGGCGCCCCCGTGCGCCTGCTGGTCCCGGGCTGGTACGGCATGACCAGCGTGAAGTGGCTCACGCGGATCACCGCCGTCACCGAGCCGTTCCGCGGCTACCAGCAGGCCGTCGCCTACCGGTACCAGCAGGATGAGGAGGACCCCGGTGAGGGGGTCAGCCGGATGAGGGTACGCGCGCTCATGATCCCGCCCGGGCACCCCGACTTCGCCTCGCGCCGGCGCTTCGTGCGCGCGGGTGAGGTGGAGCTGCGGGGGCGCGCCTGGAGCGGCTCCGGCGCCGTGGAGCGCGTCGAGGTGGGCGTC
The DNA here is from genome assembly GCA_050257915.1 of Deltaproteobacteria bacterium. Classification (GTDB taxonomy): domain Bacteria; phylum Actinomycetota; class Thermoleophilia; order UBA2241; family UBA2241; genus CAIXSE01. The sequence goes on along the minus strand of JBLMXT010000359.1, from coordinate 2,398 downwards.
GACGGGGTCTGGGCGGACGCCGCGCTCGAGCCGCCGGTCGGCGAGTTCGCCTGGCGCGGCTGGAGCTATCGCTGGCGGGCCGAGCCCGGCGACCACGTGCTGTCGTGCCGGGCGAGTGACGCCGCCGGGCAGGTCCAGCCGCTCGAGCAGTCCTGGAACTTCCAGGGCATGGGCAACAACCTCGTGCAGACCGTGCCGGTGACCGTGCAGGCGTGACGCGGGCCGGCGGGATCGCCGGGGAGCGCGCCGGCCTCAGTCGGCGGCGTCGATGTCCTCCGGCGGCAGCGCGGTCACGGCGCACTCCGCGACCCCGTGACCCTCGACCGCCAGCACGTCGAAGACGACGCCTTCGTACGTCACGCGGTCGCCGACCACGGGCGGGCGGTCCAGCAGCATGAGCACGAGGCCGCTCACGGTGTCGACGTCCTCGTGCTCGAGCTCGACCTCGAAGTGCTCGCCCACCTCTTCGATGCGGACCGTGCCGACGACGTGCAGGCGGCCGGCGTCGTCGGTCCACGAATCGGGCTGCTCCGCCTCCTCTTCGATCTCGCCAACGACCTCTTCGAAGAGGTCCTCGATGCTCACCAGCCCGGCGGTGCCGCCGTGCTCGTCGAGGATGACGGCGAGTTGGGTGTTCTCGCGCCGCATGGCCGCGAGCACCACATCGACGCGTGCGGTCTCGGGCACGTAGGGCACGGGACGCACCGGGTACCCCTCGGATTCGGTGTCCTGCGTGAGCACGCGCAAGACGTCCTTGACGTGGAGGATGCCGACGACGTCGTCCAGGTCTTCGCGATAGACGGGGTAGCGGGTGTGCGGTGAGGAGACCAGCAGCTCGACGATCTCCTCTCTGCTCGCGTCGATGGGGATCCCGACGACGTGCACGCGCGGCACCATCACCTCGCCGGCCGTGAGGTCGCCGAAGTCGAGCAGTTCCTGCAGCACTCTGCCCGACTCGCTGCCCAGCCGTCCGCCCTCCAGGCTCTCGCGCACGATGTAGCCGAGCTCCTCGGCGGTGTGGTACTGCTCGACGCTGCCGTGCTGCCGCTGCACGCCGAAGACCTTGAGGATGGCGTTGCCGATGCCGTTGAGGAGCATGACCAGGGGATAGAAGACGATCCAGATGGCGCGCATCACCGGGCTCACGAGCACCGCGGTGTGCTCGGCGCGTTGCAGCGCGATCGACTTCGGCACCATCTCCCCGACCACGATGTGGACGTACGTCATGAGCAGGACCGCGACGATGCTCGCCAGCCCGTGAGCCGCCGCCGTCCCGAGCGCCCCGAGCTGCTCGAAGGGCGCCTCGAGCCACCCCGCGACGACCTGCTCCCCGTACATCCCGAGGCCCAGGCTGGCGATGGTGATGCCGATCTGCGCGGTCGCCAGGTACCTGTCCTGGCTGCGCGGGTCGCGCAGGATCTGCCGCAGGCGCAGCACCCGCCGGTCCCCGGCCGCGGCACGCCGCTCGATGGCGGCCCGCGGCGCGCCGACGAAGGCGAACTCGGCCGCCACGAAGAGGCCGTTCAGCAGCACCAGCGCGGCGATGATGAGCAGCGGGGCGACGACGCTCATCGCTTGGCCTGTCGCCGTCCGATGCGCAGCGCCGGGAGGCGGCGGCGCGGGGGCCTGGCGTCGGCGCCGCCCTTGAACTCGTCGCCGACCTCGCCGAACACTTCTTCGAGCACGTCCTCGAGGGTGACGAGGCCTGCCAGCGCGCCACCCTCGTCCGTGACGATGGCTTGCTGGCCGCGACCCTCGCGCAGGATGGTCAGCACCTGGTCGGCGCTCGTCGAGGCGCCCACCCGGACCACGGGTCGCATGAGGTCCTCGAGCTTGACCCCGGCCGCCGGGCCCCGGGCCGCGGCCAGGGCGACGTCCTTCGTCTGCAGCATCCCGACCACGTTGTCGCGGCTGCCCCGGTACACGGGAAGCCGCGAGTAGGGACTGGCGGCGATCTCCTCGACCACCTGAGGGAAGGGCAGGTCGGCGTCGATGGCGGCGACCTGCGCGGCCGGCACCATGATGGTGCTCACCGGATACATGCTCAGGCGCAGGGCCTGGTGCAGGCGTCGTTGCTCATCCGGCTCCAGGAGGCCGCCGTCGCGGCTCTCGACGATCAGCAGGTCGATCTCCTCGGGCGAGTGGATGTGGCGGTGCGAGACCTGCGGGGCGCGCAGCAGCCTGAGCAGCAGGATGCCGCTGCCGTTGAGCAGCCAGATGAAGGGCCGGAACACCTGCAGCGAGGCGCGCATCGGCGCCACCGTGAGCATCAGGGCGCGCGTCGGGAACTGCAGGGCGAGTGACTTCGGCAGCAGCTCGCCCAGGATCACCTGCAGGCCGGTCAGGGCGAGCAGCACGACGAGGGCCGCAAGGCCCTGGGCGGCCGACTCGCTCCAGC
>JBLMXT010000358.1:0-8331 GCA_050257915.1 Deltaproteobacteria bacterium | reverse complement strand
GTCCTTGACCGTAGAGCTGACAAGTACCTCGGACGGCCCAGCCTGAGCCGCCACCCGAGCGCTGATGTGTATGGCGATTCCGCCGACGTTGGCGCCCAAGAGCTCGATCTCGCCGGTGTGGCAGCCAGCGCGCACCTCGAGGCCCAGAGGCCGGACGGCCTCACAGATCGCTTGCGCGCACTTCACAGCCCTCGCCGGCCCTTCGAAGGTGGCCAGAAAGCCGTCGCCGGCGGTGTCGACCTCAGTGCCGCGATAGCGAGCGAGCATCGCGCGGACCACCCGGTGGTGCCGTTCCAGCAACTCGGTCCATCGTCGGTCGCCGAGCTCACAGGCCTTGTCCGTCGAGCCGACGATGTCCGTGACGAGCACCGTGGCCAGCATGCGGTCGAGAGCGGCCTCCTCGTCCTGGACCGACTCGACGAAGCCGATCATTGCGTCGGCGTAGGCTTCTTCCTGGTCAAAGAAGGGGATCGTGGCCGCACCGGGCACCGCGAGCAGCCGGGCACCGGGGATGAGCGATGCGCAGTACTCGTTCTCTGCTACCGGGTTCCATTGTTGCTGTCCGCTGCCTCCCCACGAGCTCCGACCGGGCTTCGTCAGCACGGCGGCGGGGACGTGGATGGTGCGCGCTACCTCGCGTGCGTCCGTCTCGTACTCCGTCCGTGTGAATGCGAGGAAGCCGCCGGGCGTCGTCGCGAAGCGGGCCAGCCTGGCGTGCACGCGCACGAAGTCCTGGTCGTGCCAGGGGCCGTCCTCGGGACGATAGCCGCACGTGATCTGGCCGATCTCCAGCGCGTGGTCGTCCCGGCCCCAGATCTCGTAGAGCGCCCTGACCCACTCCTCCTGGTCTTCAGGTTTCGTCCCCCAGGGATAGTCAGGCGCCCACTTGAGCCTCAAGGGGCCATCAAGGAGGACGGCGACCGTCTTTTCCGGGTAGGTCGCGGCGAACAGCGCCGCGAGCGGCGCCGCCTCTCCCCAGCCGTAGATGGCGGCACGATCCACCCCAGCGGTGGCGAGGACGGCGTTGATGTCGTCCAGACTGTGTTCGAGCGTGGGCACGTCGGTGACGCGGTCGGACATGCCGGTGCCGCGGCGGTCGAAGTGAAGCACCCTGAGGCGTGTTGCGAGTCGACTGACGAACCGAGCGAATTGCGGCCACTCCCAGTAGACCTCGATGTGGGAGTACATGCCGTTGAAGAAGACCAGAGGGATGGACCCCGTGCCGACGTCCTGGTAGGCGATGTACAGACCGTCCACCGTCTTCGCGTAGTGGATGGGTGGCACGTCCGTCATCGGCAGTCCTGGCTGTCAGTCGGGCGCTGGCGCGGTGGCGTACAGCCGCCACTTCTCCGGCACGCCCTTGAGCGCGTGCTCGCCGCGGTCCTCGAAGGCGAGCCCGGAACCGGCGACAAGGTCCTTGACGGTGGAGCTGACGAGGACTTCCGAGGGCCCGGCGAGGGCGGCGACACGGGCGCCGATGTGCACGGCGATGCCGCCGACATCGGCGCCCAGCAGCTCGATCTCGCCGGTGTGGCACCCAGCTCGCACCTCGAGACCGAGCGGCTTCACCGCCTCGCGGATCGCGTGGGCGCACATCACCGCTCGCGCTGGCCCGTCGAAGGTGGCGAGGAAGCCGTCGCCGGTGGTCTTGACCTCAGCGCCTCGGTACCGCGCCAGCATGGCTCGCACGGTCGTGTTGTGCCGCTCGAGCAGGTCCTTCCAGCGGGTGTCGCCCACCTGGCTGGCCTTGTCGGTCGAGCCGACGATGTCGGTGAGGAGCACGGTGGCGAGCTTGCGGTCGAGCTCGACTTCCTCGTGGCGCACGGAGTCGATGAAGTGCTCGAGTGTTGCGACGTAGTTCTCCGGGTCGGGCATCCACACCGGGTAGTAGGAGTCTTGGACCTCGACAAGCCGGGCGCCGGGGATGTGCTCCACGGCGTACTGCTCCACGCCGCGTTCCTCATCGTCGTCGTCCGCATGGGCCAAGACGATCGTCGGCACCTGGATCCCGGGGAGGATGCCCCGGATGTCGGTCGCGAACCATATCTGCTCAAAGGCCTCGATGCCGACAGGAGTGGCGCTGAAGCGGGCCATCCGGCAGAGCCAGCTCAGAAAGTGCGGGTCGTTCGTCGGAGCGTCTGCGGGCCGCTCTCCGAAGCACTCCGCCGAGAACGCGGTTGCGAACTCCTCATCACCCCACGTCGTCATCAGGTTCCGGGTCCACTCGTCTTCCTCATCGTCGCTCGTGCCCCAAGGGAAGTCGGCACTCTTTCGCGCGTGGACAGGACCATCGATGCAGAGGGCGATCGCACGCTCGGGATACGTCGCGGCGAAGAACGCGGCCAGGGGTGCCGAGGCGAAGCCCCCCCAGCCGAGCAGCGCCGCACGCTCAACGCCGGCTGCGTCCATGACGGCGCGCACGTCGTCCATCTGTGCCTCGAGCCCGGGTGCCCCGTGGATGCGGTCCGACATCCCGAGTCCGCGCTTGTCGAACGTAAGCACACGCATGTTGCGGGCCAGACGACGCATGAAACGCGCGTAGTGCGGTTCTTCCCAGTAGACCTCGAGGTGCGAGAACCAGGCGGGGATGATGACCATCGCCACCGGCCCCTCGCCGAGATCCTGGTAGGCGATGCACGCCGCATCGACGGTCTTGGCCCAGCGAGTCTTCGGACTGGCGGTCATCGAGCTCTGCTCCCACAGGAGGTGTACGCGTCTCTCAGGCCACCGTTGCGGCGGCCTTCTCCATGTCGCGGATGATGCCGACGAGGCCGTCGAGCAGGCCGACGGCGATGCCGGGCTCGGCCTTGAGAAGCTTCTTGAAGTCCGCCCGGGTGAGTCTCGCCGTCGTCAGATCCCCGACGGCAGTGACCGTAGCGGAGCGTGGTGCGCCGTCGATCAGCGCCAGTTCGCCGAAGCAGTCGTCGGCGCCGAGATCGTGGATATGCCCGCTCGGCGTGCGCACGCGAGCGCGACCGTTGAGGATGACGTGCAGCGAGTCGCCGCGCGCGCCCGCCAGGACCACGACGTCGCCGTCCGCGTACCGCTCGATCGTGAACAGTCTCGCAACGCGCCGCAGATGCTGCTCGTTCAGCGCCTCGAAGACGCCGACGTGGCGCAGGAGCAGCAGCCAGCCCAGGGCGTCGCGGCCCTCGAGCGCCTTGCCGGGGGCCTCGGCCAACTCGGCGGCGTCGGCGTCGGAGCGCCATGAGTCGACCTGGGTGTGGTCGGGCAGCTTCTCGGCGTCCGCGCGGAGGAGGTCGCGCGCGATCAGGGTGACGCCAGGAAGAAGGCCGGCCGCCAGCGCCGGCTCGTCGATGAGGAGCGCGCGGAAGTCGTCGCGGCCGATGCTCGCCACGGAGACTGGTCCGGCAGCGGTCACGGTCGCCGCTCGCGGTTCGCCGTCTATGAGCGAGAGCTCGCCGAAGTACTCATCCGGCACGACGAGCCGCTCGGCACCGGCGGAGGGCTGGACGAGCGCGTCGCCACTCAGCATGACCACGAACGAATCGCCCGGCTCTCCCTGCCGTACGATGACCTCGTCGTTGCCGTACCGTTGCACGCGCGCGAGTCCTGCGACGCGCTTGCGATGCCGCCGTGGCAGGGTCTGGAAGAGTGGCGTACGCTCCAGTGCCTTCAGGTCGGCGGGTGTCATCTCGCTCATCGTCCCTCCCTGCGTGAGCGCCGGAACGAGCCGGCGATCAGGTTTGCTGCCGGCTACCTTGATTCCGCCGCCAGCGCGTAGAGGCGCCACGCCTCAGGAACTCCCTTGAGGCGGTGCTCGCCGCGGTCGTCGAAAACCAGGCCGGAGCCCGCCACGAGGTCCTTGACCGTCGAGGTGACCAGGACCTCCGAGGGGCTCGCGAGCGCCCCGACCCGGGCGCCGATGTGGACGGCGACGCCACGCACGTCTGCTCCCACCCGTTCGACCTCGCCCGTGTGACAGCCGGCCCTCACCTCGAGGCCGAGCTGCCGCACCGCCTCGCAGATGCCCTGGGCGCACTTCACTGCCCGGGCTGGGCCGTCGAACGTGGCGAGAAAGCCGTCGCCGGTCGTCTTGACCTCGTCGCCGCGATACCTGGCAAGGAAGGCGCGCACCATCTGGTCGTGCTTCTCCAGAAGCTTCGTCCAGCGGGCGTCACCGACTCGGCAGGCCTCGTCAGTGGAGCCGACGACGTCGGTGAACAGTACCGTCGCCAGCATGCGGTCGAGGTCCGCCTCTTCGTGCCGGACAGATTCGACGAACCGTTCGATCGCCGAGACGATCGCCTCCGGCTCGTTCACCCAGATCACGGCAGGGGGTGTCGCGACAGCGATCAGCTGGGCCACCGGGATCAGGCTCGCCTCGAATCGAGCCAGCTCCTCATCCTCGCCGTCAAACGAGCTGTAGAGGACGGCCGTAGGCGTCGAGATCGAGCCCAGAAGCGGCCTGATGTCCGTCTCTGTCCACATGCGGTCGAAGGCCTCGTAACTCGCCGGCGTCGCAGCGTAGCGGGCCAGCTTCGCGTTCCAGGCGATGAAGTCCGGCTCGGTGTACGGCGCACAGGTGGCCTCGCCGCCGTTGATGTAGCCGTCGCTGATGAACTCCCGTGCTTGCTCCTCGCTGCCCCATCCCCTGAGGAGCGCGGCGAGATCGGCCTCGTACTCATCCTCCGGCTCTCCCCACGGGTAGTCGGGCTCCTGCCGGTTGTGGAGCGCCCCCCAGTGTACCCAGCACAGCGTGCGCTCGGGGTGCGTGGCGGCGAAGAAGGCCGCGAGCTCGGGACCGGGCCCGCCCCAGCCGAGAAGCGCGGCTGTCTCCACGCCGGCGGCGTCCATGACCGCGCGCACGTCATCCGCGAGCACGCCGATGTCGGGGGTACCGGTCACGCGGTCCGACATGCCGATGCCGCGCTTGTCGAAGACGAGCACGCGCATGTTGCGAGAAAGCCGGCGAAGAAAGCGGACGTAGCGCGGCTGCTCCCAGTACACCTCGAGGTGGGAGACCCAGCCGTGGATCACGACCAGCGTGACGGGCCCGTCGCCCAGATCCTGGTAGGCGATGCAGGCGCCGTCGACCGTCCTGGCCCAGTGGGTCTGGGGGACGTTCGTCATGGCGCGCTCCGGCGCGGCACGGTCTGCATCGGCTGGCCCCTTCGGCGAGTGCAGGTGGCCTGTGACTTCACAATAGTGACGTGAGGCACACGGGACAACGGACGTCTCCGTTGGCGCGTCACCGTCACCGCGCTCGCCGTGGTGCCTTGACGGAGCACGCGTACGCTCGATAGCGTCCCGGCCACATCAGCAGCGCCGCTCCCGCATCGCTCGGCGGCGCGCCACGACGCACCGGGGGGTCACATGGCTCGCAGTCACAACGCCGGCCGCGCACGGCGGAGAACCGTTCTCGCCGCCGTCGTCCTGGCCCTGCTGGTCGTCACGGCTGCGGCGACCGCCTCCTTCGCCGGCGCCGGCAGCTCGCCCTCGCCCGCGGAGGACACGGTCACCCTGCGCCTCGGCTGGACCGAGAGCCCCCTCAACCTCAACCCGTTCATCGGCTACAGCAACTCCTACGAGATCTGGCTGCTCAACTACGACACCCTCGTCGCCGTGGGCGCCGACGGACTGCCGTCCAAGGAGACCGGACTGGCGGAGGACTGGACGCTCTCCGCGGACCAGAAGGAGTGGACCTTCAAGATCCGCGAGGGCGTCAGGTGGCAGGACGGCGAGCCGCTCACCGCGCGCGACGTCGCCTGGACGTTCAACACCATCATCGAGAACGAGCTGAGCCTGGCCGTCTACCTCAAGGACGTGGAGAAGGCGGTGGCGGTCGACGACACGACGCTCAAGGTCTCCTGCAGCGCGCCCAAGGCCAACATGCTGCTGACGCAGGTCTACATCTACATCCTGCCCGAGCACATCTGGGGCAAGCTCAGCGTGGACGAGCTGAGCAACACCTTCCGCAACCCGGTGCCGATCGTCGGGTCGGGCCCGTTCCAGACGGTGGAGTTCAAGAAGGACGAGTACGTCAAGCTGGTCCGCAACCCAACGTACTGGGGCAGGCAGCCGACCGTGGACGAGGTCATCTTCCAGTACTACACCAACGCGGACACGATGGTGCAGGACCTCAAGAGCGACGCCATCGACGGTGCCCAGGTCGTCCCGGCCGCGCAGTTCAAGCAGCTGCAGAGCGAGGCCGGAATCAAAGCCATCCCGTACCCGCTGTACAACTGGGAGTACATCGACGTCAACTGCTACGACAGCCCGGACTCGCTGGGCAACCCGGTGCTGCGCGACGCGAAGTTCCGCGTGGCGATGGCGTGGGCGATCGACCGCGAGAAGTGCGCCAGTCTCGCCTGGGGCGGCCTCGCCGACCCGGGGTACGGCATCTTCCCCAAGGACGGCTGGCCGGCGAGCGCGAACCCGTACTACCAGCCGGACGCGGCGGACACCATCGGCTTCGACCTCGAGAAGGCCAGGACGCTCATGGACGAGGCCGGCTACCGGGATGCCGACGGCGACGGCGTCCGTGAGGACAAGCAGGGCGAGCCCATCACGCTGCGTCTGTGGGCTCGCGACATCTCGCCCGAGAGCCAGGTGCAGGGCAAGCTCATCGCCGGCTGGCTCAAGGACATCGGCCTCGACATCGACTACTCGGTGGTGGACGAGGGCGCGCTCGGCGACGACATCTGGAACTACAAGGGTGACGTCTACGCGCCCGACTACGACCTCGCGCTCTGGGATTTCATGGGCTACATAGACCCGGGCGACTCCGCCGCCTGCTTCACGACCGACCAGATCGAGAACTACAACGAGATGTGCTGGTCGAACCAGGAGTACGACGAGCTCACGCTGGCGCAGTACCGGGAGATGGACACGGCGGCGCGCATGGAGCTGCTGAAGCAGGCGCAGGGCGTGATGTACGCCGAGCAGCCGATGATCGTGATCGACTACCCGTCGGTGCTGCAGGCCGTGAACGTCGACCGTTGGCAGGGCTGGCAGCCCTACGTCGGCGGCAGCGTGTGGAACAACTTCCTCGACCGCCGAAGCTACCTCGAGCTCAAGCCCAAGGTGGCGGAGGCGGTGGATGACGAGGGCGGGTCCTCGGTCATGCAGTGGGTCGTCGTCGGCGTCGTCGCGTTCGTCGGCGCCGCCGTGGTCGTCTGGCTGAAGCGGCGCGGCGACGGGCGCGCGGTCGAAGAGTGAGCGCGCCCGCCGGACTGCCCGGCGACTACCACGTCCACACCGCGTGGTCGGACGGCGCCGGCAGCGTGGAGGAGTGCGTCCTGCGCGCCGTCGAGCTCGGGTTGCCCGAGATCGGCATCGCCGACCACGTCTCGACGGCGGCCGGGCCGGGCGAGGACTGGTGTGTCGCCCTCGACCGGATGGAAGCGTACTGCGAGGACGTCCGCGCCGTCGCCGAGCGGCACCCGGAGATCAGGGTGTTGCTCGGCCTTGAGGCAGAGTACCTGGACGGCCGCCTGGCCGAGCTGGAGGCGCTGCTGGGCACCTGGCCGTTCGAGCTCGTGGTCCTCGGCGTGCATGTGGTGGACGGGTTCGATTTCGACGACCAGTCCCTGCGCGGCGATTCCCGCTGGGGTGACCCCGACGCCCTGTTCGCCGCCTACTACCGCACCGTGCGCGACGCCTGCGAGTGGGGCCGCTTCGACGTTCTCGCCCACATGGACTACATCGGGCTCTGGGGGCACCGGCCGGGTCCTGCGGTCCAGCCGGAGATCGATGCGGCGCTGGACGCTCTCGCGACGTCCGGCGCCGCGATCGAGCTCAACACGGACCGCTTCAGCGACCCGGCCGGCGTCATGTATCCGTCGCCGGACATCCTGCGCGGCGCGCGCCGGCGCGGCATCCCTCTCGCCATCGACTCGGACGCCCACGAGGCGGTTGACGTCGGCCGGGCCTGGGACGAGGCCATCGCCCTCGCACGCGAGGCGGGGTACCGGGAGACGCTGCGCCTCTCAGACCGCGCCCTCGTCCCTCTTCCCGACTAGGTCCGCGGTCGCGCCGGCCAAGGGCCCCTCGACCTCTGGGCCTGCGCCGAGGGGGTGCCCGTGACCGGCTCCTCCACGGCGCCCTGCCGCGCCGCGGCCGACCCCGGCCGTGGCGTGCTGTTGGCGACGCCGCCGGGAGGGGTACACTGCCCATATGGCAGGAGACGTCATGGAGTCCACGCACGTGCTGTTCGTCACCGGCCCGGCGAGGGAGCGGCTGTACCGTCGCTTCTGCGCGCTCTTCGACGGGCGTGACGACGTGGAGGTCAGGATCGACCGCCGCGTCGCCGAGCGGCGGCGCGGCACGGGCAGCCCACTGGACCGCGAGAGGCGGGCCGGCGACCGC
>JBLMXT010000357.1:0-3579 GCA_050257915.1 Deltaproteobacteria bacterium | reverse complement strand
CGTGGAGGGCTGGCTCTTGCTGCCGATGGTCGCCGGGCTGACGCTGGTGTTCGCGGTGCTGCGCAAGGAGCTCGCCCTGCAGCTGCTGCTGGTGTTCGCCGCCGTGCAGGCCGGCGGGGCGGTGGTCAGCATCTCCTCGTTCATGACCACCTCGCAGATTGTCACCTACGCGATCGTCAACGCCCTCTACATCCCCTGCGTGGCGACGATCGCGGTGCTCGGGCGCGAGCTGGGGTGGCGGCGCACGGCGCTCATCTGCACCGGCACCATCGTCCTCGCGCTGCTCGTGGGCGGCATCGTCGCCCGCGTCCTGCCGCTGTTCGCCTGACGGCGCCCTCAGCCACTCTCAGCCGCCGTTCGCGAGCACCCAGGCGATCGTCGCCCGCGCCACGTCGGCCGAGCGTCCCGGGCCGTGGTGGCCGCCTTCGTCCAGCCGCATGAACCGCGCGGGCGGCGCCAGGACGGCCGCGAGCCGCTCGCTGTGGGCGAACGGCACGGCGTCGTCGTCGCGCGCGTGCGCCAGGAGCACGCGCGGCAGCCCGCGTGCCGCCGCGACCAGGTCGAGATGCTCGAGGAAGGGCCGCAGGGCGGCGGCGTCGAAGCGGCCCGAGTACTCGCGGCCCTGAGGGCCGCCCGGCGCGGCGCCCGGGTCGTCCTCGAGCTCGTCCAGCCCGGCGAGCAGAGACGCGCCGTCCGCCGGGCAGAGCAGCACCAGCGAGCGGAAGAGGCCGGGACGGCCGCGCGCCGCCAGCAGCAGCATGCAGCCGCCCATGCTGGCCCCGCGTGCCGCCAGCCACGGGGCGCCGGACTCGGCGAGCAGCCGTTCGCCGGCGGCGACGGCGTCCCGCCAGCCGTCCGGCCCCATGCTGCCTTCGCTCTCCCCGTGGCCGCGGAAGTCGAACGTGAGCGCGGCCAGCCCCGCGGCCGCCGCCTGCTCGCCCATGAGCTCGTGGTTCTCCTTGCGGCTGCCGGCGCCGTGGCACACGAGCAGGGCGCCCTTCGGCGGGCCGGCGGGCCGGAAGAGTCGGCCGGCCAGCGTGAGGCCATCCGACGCGATCGCCACGGGTTCCGGCGGCGGCGGTGCGGCTGAGGGGGATGGCGCCATCGCACCCGAGTTTAGCGAACGGGAACGGTGTGATGTACTACCCTCCACCCTTCTACGGAGGTCCCATGCACGAGGTGAACGTCGGCCGCAAGACGCTGGCCGACTACAGAAGCATCGTCCCCAAGGACCTGATGGCCGAGATCGACGAGCTCGGCGAGCGGCTCAAGGGCCGCCAGGTGCTGCACGTCAACGCCACCGCCTTCGGCGGCGGCGTGGCCGAGATCCTGTACACGCTGGTGCCGCTGGTCAGCGACGTCGGGCTGGAGGCGCACTGGCAGATCCTCACGGCGCCGCCCGAGTTCTTCAACGTCACCAAGAGCTTCCACAACGGGCTGCAGGGGCACGCGGTCGACTTCCCGCCCGCCTCGCGCGCCCTCTACGAGGACGTCTGCCGCGCCAACGCCGCCGAGCTCACGCGTCCCTACGACTTCGTGGTCATCCACGACCCGCAGCCGCTCGCGATCCGTGACTTCGTCTCGCTCAGCCAGGACCGCTCGACGTGGTGGATCTGGCGCTGCCACATCGACACCTCGACGCCCGACCAGGCTCTCTACGACTACCTGCTGCCGTCGATCAACCGGTACGACGCGGCCGTCTACACGCTGGCCGACTACGTGCCCCCGGGTCTCACCGTCCCCGTGCGCGAGATCGCCCCCACCATCGACCCGCTCGCGCCGAAGAACATGCAGCTCTCGGCCGAGGACGCCACGTACATCGTGCGCCAGTTCGGCATCGACGTGGAGCGGCCGCTCCTGCTGCAGGTCTCCCGCTTCGACCCCTGGAAGGACCCGCTGGGCGTCGTCGACGTCTACCGCGCCGTCAAGACGCGGCACCCCGACGTGCAGCTCGCGCTCATCGGCTCCATGGCCAGCGACGACCCGGAGGGCTGGGACTACCTCGAGCGCGTCATCGCCTACGTGGGCGGCGACCCCGACGTCTTCATCCTCTCCAACCTCGACAACGTCGGCTCCGTGGAGATCAACGCGTTCCAGAGCCACGCCGACGTGATCATGCAGAAGTCCACGCGTGAGGGCTTCGGCCTCACCGTGACCGAGGGCCTGTGGAAGGGGCGCCCCGTGATCGGCGGCGCCGTCGGCGGCATCCCGCTGCAGATCGAGGACGGCGTGAGCGGCTACCTGGTGCACTCCGCCGAGGAGTGCGCCGAGCGCTGCCTGCAGATCATGGCGGACCCCGTGCGGCACCGCGAGATGGCGCTGCGCGGCAAGGAGAAGGTGCGCCGCGAGTTCCTCACGCCGCGCCTCCTGCGCGACGACCTGCGCCTCTTCGCCGATCTCGAAAGCGGTACGATAGGGGCCTGACCAGCGACAGAGGGGGCCCGGCGTGGAGGGTGTCGATCTCGCACAGCGCCGTCTCGTGGTGGCCGCCAACCGCGGTCCGGTCTCGTTCCACGACGACCCGTCGGGAGAGCCGGTGGTCACGCGCGGCCCCGGCGGTCTGGTCACCGTGCTCACCGAGGTGCTGCGCCACCACCCCGGCACGTGGGTGGCGGCGGCGCTGAGCGACGCCGAGCGGCGCCTGGCCGCCGAGGACAGCGCCGTCGAGGTGGCCCTCGACGGCGAGGAGTACCGGGTCCGCTACGTCGCCCCGTCCCCGGACGCCTACCACAAGTACTACAACGTCGTCAGCAACCCGATGCTGTGGTTCATCCAGCACTACCTCTGGGACCTCGGCCGCCACCCGGACATCCGCGCGGAGGAGATGGACGCCTGGCACAACGGCTACCTCGTGGTCAACGAGCAGTTCGCCAGGGCCGTGGTCGACGAGGTGCGCCGGGGGCCCGAGGAGCGCCGGCGCCGCGGCCCGGCCGGCGAAGGGGGCGACGCGCTGGTGCTGCTGCACGACTACCAGCTCTACTGCGTCGCCCCGGACGTCCGCGCCGTCTGCCCCGGCGCCTTCCTGCACCAGTTCGTCCACATCCCGTGGCCGCAGAGCGACTACTGGCGCGTGCTCCCCACCCACATCCGCGAGGCCGTGTTTCGCGGCCTGCTGGGCAACGACGTGGTGGCCTTCCACACCCGCCACTACGTGCGGAACTTCCTGCGCTGCTGCGCCGACCTCCTCGACCTCGAGGTGGACGAGACGCGCTGCGTCGTCAGGCACGAGGGGCGCGAGGTCTGGGTGCGCGCCTACCCGGTGAGCATCGACCCGGCGTCGCTGCGCGACGCGGCGGGCTCACGCCGGGCGCGCACCGCCGAGCGCAAGCTGCGCGGCAGGCGGCGGGAGTTCCTCCTGCTGCGCGTCGACCGGCTGGACCTCAGCAAGAACATCATCCGCGGGTTCATCGCGCTCGACCGGTTCCTCGAGCTGCACCCCGAGTTCAGGGAGCGGCTCACGTTCCTGGCGTTGCTGCAGCCGTCGCGCGAGGACGTGGAGGAGTACGTCACTTACCGGGAGCGGGTGGAGCGCATCGTCGCCGACGTCAACACCCGGCACGGCACCACCGACTGGATGCC
>JBLMXT010000356.1:0-3267 GCA_050257915.1 Deltaproteobacteria bacterium | reverse complement strand
GCGTTGGGGTTGACCAGCATGGCGCCGAGCACCGACTGCTCCGCCTCCAGGTTGTGCGGCGGCAGGTGCGGGTTGGCGGGTGGCTCGATGCGTTCGACGGCCATGGTGCTCCAGGGGTGGTTCGGTGGTGGCGTGGGTCTCGGAGTCTACGCGACCGGGCGGGACGATGGTAGCGCAAGGAGGGGACGGAGAGCCGTTGCGCGAGCATGGCGGCCGGAGCCCGCGAGGGCAGCGGACACGGCCGCCGGCTGAGCGACTCTCACCTTCAGGTAGAGAGTAAGAGTCGGGGAGCACTCATGCGAGGACCGGCCGTTTGCGCGGGCAGCGGGCGGGGAGCCGGGCGAGGAGGCCCCGGGAGAAGCGCTCTGCGCGCCTCGCCCGGGGCCTCCGGTCTGTGGTCCTCAGCCGCGCGCCGTCAGGCGGGCGCGACGATGGTCTTGACGGTGGCGACGAAGCCTTCGGCGACCTCGACGTCGACCATGAAGGTGCCGATCTCCTTGATCGGCTCCTCCAGCAGGACCTTGCGCTTGTCGATGGTGATGCCGCGCGCGTCCTTGATGGCGTCGGCGATGTCGGCGGAGGTGACGCTGCCGAACAGGCGGTCGCCCTCGCCGGCCTTGGCGGCCAGCGTGATGACGGTCTTGTTGAGCGTGGCCGTGAACTCCTCGGCCTGCGCGGCCATGCGCACGTCGCGGGCCTTGCGCTCTTCTTCGCGCCGCCGGAACTCGACGATCTTGCCCGGCGTCGCCGGCTCGGCCAGCTTGCGCGGGATCAGATAGTTGCGGGCGTAGCCGCGGGCGACGTTCGCCAGCTGGCCCTTGTCGCCGAGGTTCTCGACGTCCTGGAGCAGGATGACCTCCATGGCGTCCTCCTCAGCGACTGACGTAGGGGAGCAGAGCCATCTCGCGCGCGAACTTTATCGACGACGCCAGCTGGTTCTGGTGGCGGCGGCACGTCCCGGTGATGCGGCGCGAGCGGATCTTGCCTTTGTCTGACATCATGCGACGAAGGGTCGAGTGGTTCTTGTAGTCGACCTCTTCGATCTTCTCTTTGCAGAAGTAGCAGTAGCGGCGGCGGGCCTGGCCGAACCCTCCGGCCTTTCCCTTCTTCTCCCGCCGCGGCTTGGGCTTGGAGCTGGGCATGCGTGTTCTCTCTCCTTACAGCGCCCGGAGGCGCGCTCTCGTCGTGCTCAGAACGGGATGTCGTCGTCGGCGGTGAAGTCGTCGTCGGCGGGCGCGCCGGGGGCCGCGGGCGGGAACTTCGCCCCGAGCGACGAGTCGGCATCGGGCCGCTGCTGATAGCCGCCCTGGCCACCACCGCCAGCGCCTTCGCGCGGGCCGATGAACTGCACGTTGTCGGCGAGGATGGAGACCGCCTGACGCTTCTGGCCGTCCTGGGTCTCCCACTCGCGCCAGCGGAGCCGGCCGCTGACGGCGACCTGGCGTCCGCGGTTGAGGTACTGCGCGCAGCGCTCGCCCTGGCCGCCGAAGACGTCGACGTCGAAGTAGTTGGCCTTGTCGCCCCACTCGCCGGTGTTCGGGTCTTTGACGCGATCGTTGACGGCGACGCGGAGGCTGCACACGCTGGTGCCGCTGGGCGTCGCCCGCAACTCGGGGTCGCGCGTGAGGTTGCCGACGATGACGACGCTGTTGATGGACCCGGCCACGGTGGACTCCCTTCCCTCTGTCGTGCCGCTAGGACTTCAGCCGCTTGGTCCCGAAACGCAGGACCTCGTCGGTGATGCTCAGCACGCGTTCGATCTCGCTGAGAGTCTGGGGTGTCGCCGTGAACGTGATGACGGTGTAGACGCCTTCGGATTCCTTCTTGATCTCGTAGGCCAGCTTCTTCTTGCCCCACTCGTCGACGCCGGCGACGGCGCCCTTGTCCTTCTCGACGGTGGTGCGAAGACGGTCGACGATCTCCTTCTGGCGAGTCTCGTCCGCGTTCGGGTTCACGATGAGCATGAGCTCATACCTGTTTATCCCAATCACCTCCTGTGGTCTGTGCGGCCCCAGCCTGTGTGCTGGAGCAGGGGTGAACAGTCGCCTTGCGGCGGCGTGAACGGGCACCTTACCAGCCCGGACCCTGCAGGGGCAACCGTAGCGCGGCGGCCGGACGGCGGAAAGGGTGACGCGGGGCGGCGACGGATGACGTTGGCCGGAGCGCGGCGGCGCGGCGCCCGGGTCAGGCCTCGGCGACCAGCTCGATCGCGGACGGGGAGCCGGTCGGGACCTCGCGGAGCACGATCTCGCCGTCCTTCAGTCCCTCGACACTCCATATCGCGGCGAGGCGCGGCCGGCCCTTCTCGTCCGCGTGCATGTGCACGAAGGCGGGCCGCACGCGGGCGACCACGTCGCGCGCGTGGGCCGGATCGCCGCCGAAGGCCGCGACGATGCCATCCACGGCGCGGCGCACGGACTCGGTGCGCAGGGTCGCGAGGCCGCCGGCGCGCGGGTCCTCGGCGAGGAAGGCGAAGAACTCGCGGACCTCCTGGGCGTGCAGCTCGCCGATCACCAGGCGGCCCGGGTCCATGCGCCGCACTTTGGCGAACAGCGCTGCGACGTCGGTGTCGCGGCCGACGCCCAGGCGAACGCAGAACGACCGTTCCTTGAGCGCCGGCAGGTCCGCTCCGCGCTCGATGGCGACGAAGCGGTCGTCCACCGGGATCAGTTCGAAGAGCGAGTTGAGCAGCGTCGACTTGCCGGTGGCGCGGTCGCCGAAGACGATCAGCGTGCGCCGGTCGCCCAGGAGCTGGGCCAGCTTCTTGCCCTGGCCACCCGTGAGGGCGCCGCTCTCGAGCAGCCCGCGGAAGGTTGTGGAGATCACGCCGGGGGCGCCGACTTCGCCGGCGTACATCAGCGACGTGTGCGAGAAGAGCGGGGCGCGTCGCGCGACCAGGTGCTCGAGGTACGCGGTGACCTGCGCCTTGAGCAGGCTGCGCAGGATCTCGAGGTGCTCGCGCGTGCTCTCGCCCACGCGCGCGCGCTCGAGCCTGGTGATCGCCGCGTCGATCTCCTTGATGAGCGCCACCTGGACGGCGCGCAGCGCCTGATCGCGGCCGTCCGACGGCGCGGCCGCCGCGGGGTCGAGCTCGGCGGCAGGGGCTGCGCGGCGCGCTCCCTCGAGGGGCGGCGCGATCGGGGTGTCGTCCTCAGCGGCGGTCATGTCCGTTCACGCTGACGGGCCACACGCCCGCCACGCGTTCGCCCTCCGTATCGGCAGGGTGGGCGCCCGGGATGAGTGGTATCGTCGAGCCATGACCGGAGC
>JBLMXT010000355.1:0-3911 GCA_050257915.1 Deltaproteobacteria bacterium | reverse complement strand
ACGACGAGCGGGACATCCTCGAGCTCGTCAAGTACAACCTGGACAAGGAAGGCTACCGCGTGACCGTGGTCGCCACCGGTGAGGACGCCCTGGCCGCGACGCGAGCAAGGATGCCGGACCTCATCGTGCTCGACCTCATGCTGCCCGGCGTCGACGGTCTCGAGGTGTGCCGGCGGCTGAAGTCCGACGCCAAGACCCGCGGCATCCCCATCGTCATGCTGACGGCCAAGGGCAGCGAGGCGGACGTGGTGACTGGTCTCGAGCTCGGCGCGTCGGACTACGTCACCAAGCCGTTCAGCCCGCGGGTGCTCACGGCCCGCATCCGGGCCGTGCTCCGCCGCGGCGCCGAGGCCACGGACGACGAGGCGACCGTCCACATCAAGGAGCTCACCATCCATCCCGGCAGGCACCAGGTGCTCGTCGGGGAGAAGCCCGTGGAGCTGACGGCCACCGAGTTCCGCATCCTCCTCTATCTGGCAAAGCGCCCCGGCTGGGTGTTCACTAGGCAGCAGATCGTCGATGCCGCCCAAGGGGACGACTCATTCGTCAACGACCGCTTCGTGACCGACCGCTCGGTCGACGTCCACATCGTCTCGCTGCGCCGCAAGCTCGGTTGCTGCGGCGCATACATCGAGACGGTCCGCGGCGTGGGGTATCGCCTGCAGGACCAGTGAGGGGCGTGCCTGCGGCGCCCCCCTCGCCGGCTCAGGCGCGAGGGCCGGTGGGCCGTGCATAGACCGCGGCTGTTCTGGCGCGTCTTCGCCACGTACCTCGTCATCGTCGTGCTCTGCACCGCCGCGGTCGGGTTCTACGCGGTGCGCTCGGTGCGCGACTTCTACGTGGACCACACCGAGCGCGAGTTGCAGGCGCGGGCGGCGCTCGTGCGCGAGCAGATCCTCCCGGCCATCCTCGCCGACACGCCGGAGGAGCTCGAGGCGTTGGTGCGGCGGCTGGGCGAGTCGTCGGGAACACGCATCACGCTCATCGCCGTGGACCGTCCGGGGTTCGGAAGGGGCGAGGTCCTGGCCGACTCGGACTCCGACCCGCTGGAGATGGAGAGCCACGCCACCCGTCCTGAGGTCGTCGCCGCCCTCGAGGGGCGACCCGGCCGGGCCATCCGCTACAGCAGGACGCTCTGGCAGGAGATGATGTACGTCGCCGTGCCCGTCACCGAGGACGGCCGGCTCACGACCGTCGTACGTACGGCCGTCCCCCTCACCCGTGTGAACAACGCGCTCGCCTCCCTGTACGGAAGCATCGCCGTGAGTGCCATCGTCGTCGCCGTGATCGCCGCGATCATCGGCCTCTCCGTGTCCCGGCGGATCAGCGGACAGATGCGCGCGATCAAGGTCGGCGCCGAGCGCCTGGCGGCGGGGGACTTCACGCAAAAGCTGTCCGTACCGCGCGTCGAGGAGTTCGCGTCCGTGGCCGAGAGCATCAACCAGATGGCGGAGGAGCTGGACGACAAGCTGCGCCGGCTCACGCACGAACGAAACGAGCGCGAGGCGGTGCTCGCCAGCATGGTCGAGGGTGTGCTCGCGGTCGACATCGACGAGCGGGTGATCGCCGTGAACGCGGCCGCCGCGCGCCTCCTGGACACCGATCCGGCGTCGGCCGAGGGCAAGACGATCCAGGAGGTCGTCCGCAACCCCGACCTCCAGCATGTGGTGGCGCAGACGCTGGACGGCCACCGGCCGGTGGAGGCCGATATCGTGATGCGCGTCGGTGCGGAGGAGCGCAACCTCCAGGCCAACGGCACGCTGCTGCACGGGGACGACGACGGAGACGACGTGGGCGCCGTCGTCGTGCTCAACGACGTGACCCGCCTCAAGAGGCTCGAGGCGGTGCGGCGTGACTTCGTCGCCAACGTGTCGCACGAGCTCAAGACGCCGGTCACCTCCATCAAGGGCTTCGCCGAGACCCTCGAGGACGGCGCCCTGGACGACCCGGCGGCGGCTCGGCGCTTCGTGCGCATCATCGCGGGCCAGGCCGACCGCCTGAACTCCATCATCGAGGACCTCCTGGCGCTCTCGACGCTGGAGCAGTCGGGTGACAGCCCGCTCCTGCAGCTCGAGGAGGCCGACCTCTGCGACGTGGTCGCCGTTGCGCTCGAGGTCTGCGGCCCCAAGGCGGAGGCCAAGAGCATCGAACTGCGCGAGGAGTGCCCCGGGCGTCTGCTCGCTCGCGTGAGCCCACCGCTGCTCGAGCAGGCCGTGGTCAACCTCATCGACAACGCGGTGAAGTACAGCGCCGAGGGCAGCACCGTCGTCGTCACCCTCGAGGAGAGGGGCGATGAGGTCGTCGTGAGCGTCACCGACGAGGGCCAGGGAGTGGCGCGCGAGCACCTGCCGAGGCTCTTCGAGCGCTTCTATCGCGTGGACAAGGCGCGCAGTCGCGACCTCGGCGGCACCGGCCTCGGTCTCGCCATCGTCAAGCACGTCGCCCAGATCCACGGCGGCCGCGTCTCGGTCGACAGCATGCTCGGGCGCGGCAGCACCTTCCGCGTCCACCTGCCTCGCGGCTGAGCGGACAGGGCCGGGTCGGCGCCGTGCCGCACTCGGCGACGGTGCCGCACTGATCGGGGCCGGATCGGCGCCGCGCTTCCGGTCGTGACTGCGGGTCGCCCCGCGACGGTCCGGGTGCTCTCACGCGACGATGACATCGTCCTCATCGATCGCGAACGATGGGGCTTCAGACTCGCCCCCGGAAGCCCAGCTCGTCGTGGCTGTCTGAGGGCGTCAGAGCTCCGCATGCTCTGACCTCGCGGCAACCACATCGTCCGCTAACAGTCCGCTAACACTGGCTGGGAAACATGGGCCGTGCCCTGCGGGGCAACGGCCAGGGGCGGCGCGAGCGTCACCCCAGGACCGCTACCACGAAGAGGCACAGGAGGAACAATGAGGCGTATGCGTTGGTTCGCGATGGTCGCAGCCGTGCTGGCGATCGCGTTGGTCGGAGTGGCGTGCGGGGGCGACGAGCCCTCGGACGGCGGCAGCGGCGACGGAACGGGCCTCTCGGGCGACATCCGCATCGACGGGTCGAGCACGGTGGGTCCGCTCACAGAGGCCGCGGCGGAGTTCTTCCAGATGGAGAATCCGGACGTGCGCGTCACCGTGGGCATCTCCGGAACGGGCGGCGGCTTCGAGAAGTTCTGTGCCGAGGAGACCGACGCCAACGACGCCTCGCGCCAGATCGAAGCGGACGAGGAGGAGCTCTGCGCGACCGCCGGCGTGGAGTGGGTCGAGATGCAGGTGGCCAACGACGGTATCGCGGTCGTCATCAACCCCGAGAACGACTGGGCGGACAGCCTCACGGTCGAGCAGCTGAAGACGATCTGGAACGAAGGCAGCACGATCGACAACTGGAACCAGGTCGATCCGAGCTTCCCGGATGTCCCGCTGGAACTCTTCGGCCCCGGCACGGACTCCGGCACGTTCGACTACTTCACCGATGCCATCAACGGTGAGGAGGGCGTCAGCCGGACCGACTACCAGGCCACCGAGGACGACAACGTCGCGGTGCAGGGCGTGGCCGGCTCCAAGGGCGGCATGGCCTACTTCGGCCTTTCGTACTACGAGCAGAACGCCGACAAGCTCAAGGTCGTGGCGATCGACGGCGGCAGCGGGCCCGTGACGCCGTCTCTCGAGACCGTGCAGTCCGGCGAGTACACGCCCCTCAGCAGGCCGCTCTTCATCTACCCGTCGGTCGCGGCGCTGCAGCGGCCGGAGATGGCCGCGTTCATGCAGTTCTACCTGGACAACGCGCAGAGCATCGCCGAGCAGGCCCAGTTCGTGCCGATCACGGCAGAGCAGACCGCAGCGGCACAGTCCGTGCTCGACGGGATCATCGGCGGGGCTTCGCCGAGCGCGGAGTAAGGAAGACGTGGCGGCCGTGACGACACCGAGGCCCGG
>JBLMXT010000354.1:0-2912 GCA_050257915.1 Deltaproteobacteria bacterium | reverse complement strand
AGTCCACTCTGCGGCGAGCTTGAGAGCGTGACCCACGTCACTACCCCAGCCGTCGGCCCCGGTGTACGCGCACACGTTCTCGTCGACCGGGGCGCCGCCGATCATGATCTTGACCTCGTCGCGGAGGCCGGCGGCCGCGATGCCGTCGACGGTACTCTTCATGGCGTCGAAGGCCAAGGTGAGCAGCCCGCTCAGCCCCACGATGTCGGCGTGGTGTTCCCCGATGGCGGCGACGAAGTCCTCGACCGGCACGTCCGTGCCGAGATCGTGGACACTGTACCCGCCGATGCCGAGCATGAGCGCCACGATGTCCTTGCCGATGTCGTGGATGTCGCCGCGGACGGTGCCGATGACGACCGTGCCCTTCGAGCCCTCCGCGCCGCCCCCGGTTCCCTCCGGCAGCACTGCCTGGGAGACGCTCTTCATGATCTCGCCGCCCATGATGAGCTCGGGGATGAACGCCTCACCATCGGCGAAGCGACGGCCGATCACCTGCATCGCCTCGCTGCTCTCGGCGATGATGGCCAGCGGGTCTGTCCCGCCGGCCAGCATGCGCTCGGCGAGGTTCAGCGCTTCGTCCACGCGAAGGCCGACGATCGCGTTCTTCAGTTCCTCTGGCATCCGTCCCCTTTGGTCCGCTGTGTGCGAAGCACTGTAGCAGGTGGCAGGATAGCTGTCTAGACAGGTATGGAGCTGTGGTACAATTCACGGTGAATAGCAGCGTCGGCCTCCAGGCTGGAGGGTGCGTGAGCAAGGCCAAGCCGATCAATCGTTCATCGTTCGAGCCGCCGTACGCCCAACTGGCCCGTGGGGTACGCGAGCGCATCGTCAGCGGGGAGTATCGGGCAGGCGACCGCCTGCCCTCCGAGGCCGAGCTCTGCGACCTGTACGGGGTGAGCCGCATGACCGCGCGCCGTGCGGTGGCGCTGCTGGTGCGCGACGGCGTGGTCATGACCGAGAACGGGCGCGGGACGTTCGTGAAGGCTCCCGAGCTCGGAGCCGCGACGTTCGACCTCGGCAGCCTGCGCCGCCTCGTCGACGACGACGCTACGACGGTGAAGATCAGCGAGGCGCGGATCGTGCCGTCTTCGCCGCGGGTGAGCGGCAAGCTCGCGGTCGACCCCGACGCCCCCGTGGTCTCCATCAAGCGCATCATCAGCAGTGGCGGGGAGCCGGTCTTCTACCACAGTGAGTACCTCGTCTTCGATCCGCGACGCCCGCTTGTCGAGGCCGAGTACGGCGTGACCGCGCTCCGCGACCTGCTCGCAGACGCCGGCAAGTCGGGATTCAAGTACGGCCGTCTCGACCTGCACGCCTCCACGCTGTCGGAGACCGAGGCCTCCTATCTCGGTGAGGAGCCGGGCGTGCCGGCGTGGGTGGTAGAGCACCTCTTCTACGATTTCGAGAATCGACCGGTGAGCTGGGGCCGGTTCATCGGCCGGGCCGACCGCCTCAGGTTCTCGGCCACGGTCGGCGTCGCGGACGTTCCGGATGGGGCGCGCCGGTGACACCTCCGCCTGCAGACGATCTTGTCGGCCTGATCGTAGGGATGGACCAGGGCGGCAGCCTCGCTGTCATCCGACAGCGGCTCGCCGGCGGCGAGGACCCACGCATGCTGATGGAGGAGTGCCGCGTGGGGATGGAGCAGGTCGGCAAGATGTATGAGCGCGGCGAGTACTTCGTCACCGCGCTCATCATGGCTGGTGAGATCTTCCGCCAGGCTGCGGACATCCTTCTCCCTCTGATGACCGCGGCGGAGCGTCCGCAGGATTCCCGCAAGGCCGTCATCGCGACGGTGAAGGGCGACATCCACGACATCGGCAAGAACATCGCGGTGACGCTGCTGGAGGCCCGCGGCTTCACGGTCGTCGACCTCGGTGTCGACGTCGATCCGGAGTCGATCGCGGACGCGGTCGTCGCGGAGCGCCCCAACGTGCTCGGGCTCTCGTGCCTCCTGACTACCGGGTTTGAGGCCTTGCGCGAGACGATCGGACTTGTGCGCGAGCGCACCGCCGACCGGGAGCAGCGTCTGCCGGTGGTGATCGGCGGCACGGCCATCGACCAGCACACCGCCGACTACGCAGGCGCGGACGGCTGGTGCACGGATGCCGCCGACGGCATGGCCGTCATCCACGACCTGGCGGGCTGAGACTGAGGTCCGCCGCTTCCCTCCGGTGGCGGTCGACGACGCGATGTTCGTGGTGCGGCCAAAGGGGTAGGACGCAAGGCATGATCCGAACGACCCCGTTCCACGAGCGTATTGCCGGGCTGAACCAGACCCAACTCTGGAGCCACTGGTCCAACTTCCTCGTCGCGGACCGCTACCAACTGAGTGACAAGGCCGAGTACTTCGCCGTCCGCACCGCGGCCGGCGTCTTCGACACGAGCCCGCTCTACAAGTACCGGATCACGGGGCGGGGCGCGGAGGCGTTCCTCGCCGGGGTGCTCGCGCGCGACATCCGGGCGTGCCCGGCCGGGCAGGCCCAGTACACGTGCTGGCTGGACGAGCGCGGCTTCGTGGTCGAGGACGGCGTCGTCCTGCACCCCCGGCGGGAGGAGTACCTCCTGACGAGCGCCGAGCCCAACTTCGCCTGGTTCGCCGACCGGATCGGGCGCCGGGACGTCCACATCGAGGAGGCCAGCGACGAGATCGGGGCGCTGGCCCTGCAGGGCCCGCGCTCGCGGGACCTGCTCGCGGAGCTCGTCCCGCGGGCGGAGCGCCTGCCGTACTTCGGCGTCGACACGGGCGAGATCGGCGGCGCCGGCGTCACGGTCAGCCGCACCGGCTACAGCGGCGACCTCGGCTACGAGATCTGGGTCGCCGCCGCCGACGCCCTCCGCGTCTGGGACGCTCTCTGGGAGAGCGTCCAGGGCCACGGGGTGCAGCCGTTCGGCCTCGTCGTCGACTGGCA
>JBLMXT010000353.1:0-2552 GCA_050257915.1 Deltaproteobacteria bacterium | reverse complement strand
GTGGCCGCCGCCGAGAAGGTCGCCGGCTGGTTCGGCGACGCCGGCTACGTGCCCACGATGCAGCCGTTCAGCTACGTCCGTCGCAACGTCACCTACAGCTCGCAGAACGTGGTCGCCTTCCGGCCCGCCGACCTCAAGCGCAAGGCCAAGCCGCGGCCGCTGGTGATCGTCGGCGCGCACTACGACGCCTCGACCGCCGGCCAGGGCGCCGACGACAACGCCTCGGGCGTCGCCGTCATGCTCGAGGTGGCCGAGCGGCTGGCGCACTTCAAGATCGACTACGACGTCGTCTTCGTCGCCTTCGGGGCGGAGGAGGTGGGCCTGCGCGGCTCGGACTACTTCGTCAGCCAGATGAGCGAGGCCGACATGGCCCGCTCCATCGTGATGATCAACTTCGACTCGCTCATCTTCGGCGACAAGCTCTACATCCACGCCGGCAACAACATGAAGACCTGGGCGCGCGATGCGATGCTGCGCCTGATCCGCCTGCGCAAGCTGCCGATCGGCATCCAGCCCGGCCTCTATCCGTACCCCGAGGAGGATCCCGGCTACGCCGCCGGCTTCACGCCCGACGGCTTCAGCGACTACACCGCCTTCAACCAGGCCGGCATCCCCGTCGTCGCCTTCGAGTCGACCAACTGGGAGATCGGCGACCTGGATGGCTACGAGCAGACCGAGGAGTACGGCTCGTTCTGGCACACGGCCAACGACACGCTGGAGGCGATCGAGGCGGTCTATCCCGAGCGGCCGATGGTGCGCCTGCGCGCGTACACCAAACTTACCTTCGAGTTCCTGAAGCACCTGAATCCGTGACACCCGCCGCGTGAGACACGCGGGGAAGTGATGAGGGGCGGGGCGCCGCAGCGCCCCGCCCCTGATCGTCAGCGCCGGCGACGACCGCCGCCACGGACAAGGTCCTTGGCCACGCGGCGGGGCACGTGCCCGAGGGCGTCGCTGCTGCGAACCCGCGGACTCCAGGGGTATGCATCGCGGGGACTGGCACGCCCGGATGTACGCGCAGGTGTACCGTTGTACTTCAGGGCGTACGACCGGCTGTGCGACACCGTTTCGCATACATGACACCCGGCGCCCTGGTTTCGCCTTTCCGGGCGGTATCGTCACCCCGGCGTCGTCATCGTCACTCTTCGCGTGCAGAGTGCGGCGTGGGTGGGTAGGACGGTCCCACGAGCGCGTGCCGGCGGCGAAGCGAGGAGCGAGAGATGAGCAAGAAGAAGGACAAGAAGAAGGACAAGAAGAGCAAGACGGGCAAGAAGAAGGGCAAGAAGAAGTAGGCCGAGCACCTTCGAGGAGCACCGGCCGGGCGGCGCGCAGCGCGCTCCCGGCCGGTGCTCCTCGCACGTACGGCCCCGGCGGCTTCCGTCTCGCCGCCCACCCGGACTCGTGCGCAATCGTGAACGTTCTGACTCCATTGACACCCTTCGGCGCCGCGCGCCATTCCAGCGGCGCGGTCATCCGCCGGGAGATCCGGGACTTCGTCTCCCGGCTGGACGTCTTGCCGTGGGATGAACCGGCTGCGGAGCACTACGGAGACCTGCGCGCCGAGCTCGAGCGACACGGCAGGCCGCTCGGCGCTATGGACCTCATGATCGCCGCGCACGCCCGCAGCCGCGGCGCGACGCTCGTGGGCAACGACGTGCGCCACTTCGAGCGGGTCGAGGGCCTGCTCGTGGCGAGCTGGGTCTGATGCGGCCGGCGCGGATGGGCTCGCGGCCGGTTCGCCCCGGCAGGGCGCGGGTAGGACGCAGGGCATGGACGCCGCGGACGCCGCCGAGCCCCTCGACCTGCTGCGCGAGCTCTTCGCGCGGGAGCGGCTCGGCGTGCTCGCCACGCACGGACCGGAGCACCCCTACGCGAGCCTCGTCGCGGTGCGGGCCTCAGAGGACCTCCGTCACCTGTACTTCAGCACCACGCGGGCGACGCGCAAGTTCCACTTCCTGACGTCCGACCCCAAGGTCGCGATGCTGGTGGACAGCCGCTCCGCCGAGGACCTCGACTTCCACCAGGCCGTGGCCGCGACTGCGGTGGGGACGGCGCGCGAGCTCGAAGGCGACGAGCGCGCCGAGCAGCTCGCCGCCTTCCTCGCGCGTCACCCGCAGCTGCGGCCCTTCGCGAACTCACCGACGAGCGCGCTCGTGGAGCTCACAGTCGCGACCTACTACATCGTGCGCCGCTTCCAGAACGTCACCGAGCTGCACCTCGAGTAGGCGCGTGGCGGCCCCCGACTTCGTCATCCCGCAGGAACGCATCGACCCGGAGCGCGAGCCTGGGATCGCCGCGCGGGTGGGCGGCAAGGCGCTCGCGCTCGCGGCCATGGCGCGCGCCGGCATCGCCGTGCCGCCGTTCGTCGCCGTCTCCACCGACGCCTACGTCGCGTACCTGGAGGCGACCGGGCTGCGCGCGCGCATCGGCTTCGAGCTGGAGCGCAAGGACCTTGCCGACATGCGCTGGGAGGAGATGTGGGACACGGCGCTGCGTGTCCGCAACCTCTTCCTGACCACGCCGCTGCCGGAGGAGGTGCGCGCGGCGCTGGC
>JBLMXT010000352.1:0-5076 GCA_050257915.1 Deltaproteobacteria bacterium | reverse complement strand
GTGGGCGCCGCCGCCGGCGGCATCGTCGGCAAGTTCGCCAAACACAAGGTGGAGAGCGGCCTCGAGTCCGGTCTCGGCGAGAAGCTCAAGCCGGGGACGGCGGCGGTCATCGTCATCGTCGCTGAGGCCGACCGGCTGACTGCCGAGAAGGCGCTCGCAGGCTCGCCGGCCAAATCGGTCGCGCCCATGGACAAGCACGGCCTCAAGGGCCTCAAGGACGCGCTCGCGGAGGCGGCCGGCAAGTTCGTGCCCGATCGCACGGTACTGCCGATCCCGGACAAGAAGTTCGGTGGGGCCTGCGGCCGCACCATCGCCGAGTCGGCCGCCGACTGGTCCTTCATCCCCGGCGTCTCGGCCCCGGAGAGCGCCCCGAACGTCCTGCTCGTCCTCATCGACGACGCCGGCTTCGGCGGCCCCGAGACCTTCGGCGGCGGCATCGCGACCCCGAACCTCACCCGCGTGCAGGACATGGGGCTCACCTACAACCAGTTCCACGTCACCGCCGTCTGCTCGCCGACCCGGGCCGCGCTTCTCACCGGTCGCAACCACCACCGCGTCGGCATGGGAGCGATCGCCGAGTTCCCCGGCCCGTTCCCCGGCTATACGGGGACGCGCCCGCGCAGCTGTACCGCCCTCCCGCGCATCCTCAAGGAGAACGGCTACGTCACCGGTGGGTTCGGCAAGTGGCACATGACCCCGGGCCGCGAGCTGGGGGCGGCGGGCACGTTCGACCACTGGCCGCAGGGCTGGGGCTTCGACCACTGGTGGGGCTTCCTGACGGGAGCGGCCGGCCAGTACGACCCGATCATCACGCAGGACAACTCCACGCTCGGCGTCCCGGAGGGCAAGGACGGCAAGCTGTACTACTTCCCGGACGACATCACCGACAAGTCGGTCGAGTGGCTCCACGCGGTCCGCGTCCACGACCCCCAGAAGCCGTGGTTCGTCTACTACTCTACCGGCTGTAGCCACGCGCCGCACCACGTCGCCAAGGAGTGGGCCGACAAGTACAAGGGCAAGTTCGACGACGGCTGGGACGTCTACCGCGAGCAGACGCTCGAACGCCAGAAGAAGCTAGGCATCGTCCCACCGGACACCGAACTCTCGGATCGCCCCGATCTCTTCCCCGCCTGGGACTCCCTCAGCGCGGCGCAGAAGAAGTTGTACGCGCGCCAGATGGAGGTCTTCGCTGGCTTCTCCGAGAACGCCGACTGGAACGTCGGCCGCCTGCTCGACGCCGTCGAGGAGATGGGCGAGCTCGACAACACGCTCGTCATCTACATCTGGGGCGACAACGGCGCCAGCATGGAGGGCACCCTCACCGGCTCGTTCAACGAGACCACGTTCTTCAACGGGGTCGTGCTCGAGGCCGACGAGCAGATGGAGATCATCGAGAAGTTCGGCGGCGTCGAGGAACTGGGCGGCTTCCACACCGCGCCCCACTACGCCGCCGCCTGGGCGCACGCCAACAACACGCCCTTCCAGTGGGGCAAGCAGATGGCGAGCCACCGCGGCGGCACCGTCGACCCGATGGTCGTGGCCTGGCCCGGCCGCATCACGCCGGACAGGACCGTCCGCTCCCAGTTCACCCACTGCATCGACGTCGTGCCCACGATCCTCGAACTGGCCGGCATCCCCGAGCCCGCGACGGTGGACGGCATCGACCAGGAGCCCATGGACGGCACCAGCTTCGCCTACACGCTGGACGACGGGCAAGCGCCCGAGCAGCACACCGTCCAGTACTTCGAGATGTACGGCAGTCGCGCCATCTACAAGGACGGCTGGTGGGCCTGCGCCAAGCTCGACAAGCTGCCGTGGGACTTCAAGCCCGAGACACTGCGACGGTTCGCTCCGGGCGGGACCTGGGACCCGGGCAAGGACACGTGGGAGCTCTACTACCTGCCGGACGACTTCAGCCAGGCCCACGACGTGGCGGCGGAGAATCCGGAGAAGCTCGCCGAGCTCAAGGAGCTCTTCTGGCAGGAGGCCGAGCGCAATCGCGCCCTGCCGCTCCTGGGCGGCTACGCCGTCTTCTTCGGCATGCTTCCTCCGATGCCGACGGTCACGCGTGTGGAGTTCGCCGGCGACGTCCAGAACATCCAGACCACGATGATCCCGCGCATCATCGGACGCTCGTACGCCATCGAGGGCGAGTTGCAGGTGCCGGAGGGCGGAGCCGAGGGCGTGATCTGCGCCTTCGCCGACTTCATCGGCGGGTTCTCGCTCTGGGTGGACGAGAACGGGCTGCTCAACCACACCTACCAGTTCCTGGGCGTCGAGACGTACAAGCAGACCTCGACCGAGCCGATCCCGACGGGCGACGTGAAGGTCAAGATGCTCTTCGAGGTCGACGAGCCCAAGCCGGGCGCAGGCGGCAAGGTGACGCTCTGGGCCGGCGACAAGCAGATCGGCGAGGGCAGGCTGGACAAGACGATCTCGCTGATCTTCACGACCTACGCCGGCATGGACATGGGCCGCGACAACGGCGGCGTGGTCGACCTCGCCTACGAGGACCGCGCGCCCTACGCGTTCACCGGGACGGTCAAGAAGGTGACCTTCGACCTCCAGCCGGCGCACCACGAGGCCGAGAAGGCGCTGCACGAGCACGCCGTGACGCAGGCCCTCGGCGCCGGCGCGGCCGGCTGATCCCGGAGGTCGAAGCACCACCGTGCAGGTAACGGTCGCCCGGATGAGGCCCTTCGCCTCGTCCGGGCGACCGCACTCGAGTCAGGGTCGACAGGACGAACGAAGGCCCGAACGGCGTCGTCGGAAGGGATGGGCAAAGCGTCTGTTCCCGTGGCAGGATGCGGTGGCGACGCCGGTGGCCGAAGCCGCCGCCGTGCCGCACCCCAATCGGCTCAAGACTGACACAGCGGAGGATGGAGCGGCATGAGCCTTATCAAGGGCAGACGGTACTTCGACAGGCGGAGCGTCGGGCGCGATGCCGCGGGCGGCCTCACGCTGGGCATCGAGAGCATCCCCGATGCCATGGCCTCCGGCGTGCTGGCCGGGGTCAACCCGATCTACGCCCTCTATGCCGTCATGGTGGCCACACCCGTCGGCGCGCTGTTCTCGAGCTCCGTCTTCATGAGCGTGCAGACGACCAGCGCCATGTCGCTGCTCGTCGCCGATGTCCCCCAGGTGCACGAGGGCGCCGACGTGGCCGGCGCCCTCTTCATGCTCACGCTCATGACCGGCGTGATCATGCTCGCCATGGGCCTGCTCAAGCTCGGCAGCTACCTGCGCTTCGTCCCGAACGCGGTGCTCACCGGCTTCATCAACGGCGTAGCCGTCCTCATCATCCTGGGCCAGCTCGGCGAATTGACCGGCACCTCCCCGGAGGGCGGCAACAAGGTGGAACAGGCCGGGGACCTGCTGCGCAACTGGCAGGACATCGACCCGCGGTCGTTCGCGGTAGGCCTGACCTCGATCGTCCTCATCGTCGCCCTGCAGAACACGCGTCTCAAGAGCTGGGGCATGGTCGTCGCGCTGGTGATGGCATCGCTCCTCGTGCCCCTCTTCAACTGGGGAGACGTGGCCCTGGTCACCGACGTCGCCAGCATCCCCGACTCGCTGCCGCTGCCGACGCTGCCCGACTTCTCGGCTCTCCCGGCCCTGATCGTCCCCGCGCTGGCACTGGCCTTCGTGGGTCTCGTCCAGGGATCGGGCATCAGCCAGAGCTTCACGAACCCCGACGGACGGTACCCATCGGCATCGGGCGACTTCGTCGGCCAGGGGGCCGCCAACGTCGCGGCGTCGCTCTTCCAGGGCATGCCGGTCGGCGGCTCACTCTCGGCCACGGCACTGGTCCACAACGCCGGGGTCCGCTCGCGTGCGGCCAACATCATCGCCGGCGTCACCATCGCGGTCGTGCTCCTGGTGTTCAGTGGCCTCGTGGGCAAGCTGGCCATGCCGGCGCTGGCCGGCCTGCTCATCGTCGTGGGCTTCCAGACGCTGAAGCCGCATCAAGTCGACCTGGTCGTGAGGACGGGCTGGCTGCAGGCGGTCGTCGTGGTGACCACGTTCGTCCTCACCCTGCTCGTCCCCCTGCAGTACGCCGTGCTCATCGGGGTCGCCGTCTCCGTCCTCCTGCACTGGGTCAAGCAGTCGAATCGGATGGTGCTGAAGGAATGGGTCTTCCCGCCCGGTCAGGCGCTTCCACGAGAGCAGGATCCTCCGCATCGGCTCCCCGGCGATCAGGTCACCGTCATCACGCCGTACGGCAGGATGTTCTTCGCCACGGCGCGACTCATGGAGGATCAGCTGCCCGAAGTCACCGCGGACAGTCGCCGGGCCGTGCTCATCCTCAATCTGCGCGAGCACGACGAACTGGGCAGCACGTTCCTCGGGATGTTCGATCGCTACGCGGAGCACCTGCGAGACCACGGGGCCAAGCTCATGCTGGCCGAGGTGGGACCCCACCTCTACGGCCAGCTCCACAACACCGGCCGGCTGAGCGCGCTGAGGCCCCGCAATGTACTCAGGCGCACGGACACGGTGGACGCGTCGATCGTAGAGGCGATCGATGCGGCCGACGAGTGGATCGAAGCGGCCGCCCGCGAAGCCCCGGAGGCAGGCGCCGAAGACGGCACCCGAGCGGAGCATCCGGCGGCTCAGTGATAGGTGGTTTGCCGCCTTACCAAGCGGTAAAATAGAGTGTCGCGTGCCCGGAAACGCCGGGGAACCCGTGGGAGGAGAGCAATGAACAGCAAGTGGGTCGGATGGGCCGCGACCGGCGGCATCCTGATGGTGATCGTCGGCGGCTTCAAGGCGATCTCGGGCGTCATCGGCCTGTTCAACGATGAGTGGCTGGTGCGCGGCTTCGACGCCTACTACTTCGTCGACATCAGCGCGCTCGCCTGGTGGTACCTGCTCGTGGGGTTGCTCCTGCTCTTCGCCGGCCTCGCCGTGCTGAACGGGCGGGCGTGGGGACGCTGGGTCGGCGTGGTCGCCGCGGGCGTCGCCATCATCTCCGAGCTCCTCTGGCTGCCGATCTATCCCGTCTGGTCGATCCTGCTGATCACCATGTACGTGTTCATGATGATCGGCCTCATCGCGGTCGGGTCGGAAGACTAG
>JBLMXT010000351.1:0-4013 GCA_050257915.1 Deltaproteobacteria bacterium | reverse complement strand
GGCGAGGACGTGGCAGAGCATCACCACGTCGGCCTGCTTGACGACCTTGCTGACCAGCGTGACGTCGCGGCCGAGCAGCAGGTCGGCGGCCATCGGCCGCGGCCGGATCTTCTCGATCGGCACGTCGGCCATGTCGTAGAACCCGGCGAACTGCTCGTACAGCAGCGTCTCGGGGTCGAAGCCGGTCACGTAGCCGTCCCGCACCCTGCGCCAGGCGGAGAGCTCAGAGCCGGTCGTGCCCAGCCGCTTCTTGAGCTCCGCGGCGGCGGCCCGGTCGACGCCCTCCAGCCAGGCGAGCGCCTCCAGCGCGCGTTCGATGTTCCACCGCGCGAGCACGTTGGTGTAGGCGTTGTCGTCCACGCCCTCGTGATACTCGTCGGGGCCCACGACGACGCGCACGTGATACCGGCCCTGCCGGTCGCTCGCGGCGCGCGACACCCAGAACCGGGCCGTCTCCAGCAGCATCTCGACGCCCATGGTCGCCATGAACGCGTCGTCGCCGGTCGCCTTCCAGTACTCCCACACCGCCCAGGCCACGTCCGCCGAGATGTGGTGCTCCATGAGGCCCGAGAGGATGGGGACCTGCTCGCCGCTCGGCCCGTAGCCGTAGGGCGGCGTGGTCTCGACGCCCTTGTCGGCGGACTCCCACGGGTAGAGCGCGCCGCGGAACCCCATGCGCGACGCCTTCTCCCGGGCCCCGGGCAGGTTGCGGTACCGGTACTTGAGCATGGTCAGGGCGGTCTCGGGCTGCGTGTAGATGAAGAACGGCAACACGAAGATCTCGGTGTCCCAGAACACGTGCAGGAAGTAGGACATGCCACCGAGGCCGCGGGCGCCGATGGAGACCGTGTCCTTGCCGGGATGCGCGGTGCTGATCATGTGGTAGATGGCGAAGCGCAAGGCGTGCTGGTCCTCGGCGTCGCCGTCGACGCGCAGGTCGGCGGCGTCCCAGGCGGCGTCCCACGCCGCCTGGTGTCGCCGCAACAGCTCGTCGTAGCCGACGTCCCGGGCGCGCTCGAGGGCGCGGCGCGCCACGTCGGATGACGGGACCCTCGTACGAGCGGAGGCGATCGCCGCGAGCCGGTCCACCGTCGCCGGGTCTCCCGGCTCGAGGCGCCCGCCGATCACGTCGCGCGCCTGCTGCGGCGTGCGCGCGACCGGCGAGCCGGGCGCCGGGCTGGTGGTGACGGCGAGCACGTGGCCACCGCCGTTGCGCCCCCGCGTCCTCGCGATCATCCCGGGCGGGTCGTCGAGGATCTCGAACTCGGTCTCCCTGGTCGGACCGCCGGCGTGGGTCACGCCGATGGCGCTCTGCCACACGAGCGCTCCGGAGAAGTCCTCGGGCGTGGCCTCCGCCCGCGACGCCATGAGCTGGCGGTCCGCCAGCGAGGCGAACCGGGCGGTGCGCACGCGCACCGTGCGCCCGCTCCGCAGCCGCTGGCGCCAGGTCCGGTACACCACCCCGTGGCGCAGGTCGAGGACCCTCTCGTGGTCGATGATCTCGCCGTTGGAGAGGGTCATCGCGCTGCCGGCCACCATCAGCCGCAGGCCGGTCCAGTCCGGCGCCGGGACCGGCTGGCGGAAGGGCGGGTCGCCGGTCCCGTCACCGTAGATGCCGGCGACGAAGGTGGCCGGCGTCGAGATGGCCGATCCTTCTTCGAGCGCGCCGCGCGTCCCGGTCTCGCCGTTGGCCACCGTGAGCCAGGTCTCGACCTCGCGCTCGCGGAAGGGGTCGAAGCCGTTGACCTCGAACCGCCAGGCGGGGTCGGCCGTCGGCGTCGGGAAGCTCCGTTGCGCGACGATCTCCCGCATCGCGAGCTGATCGTGCAGGATGTCGAGGAACGAGGTCGGCCCGCCGCCGGCGTGCAGCACCTGCGGCGGCACGCCGTGGGGCTCGGCTCCGACGCTGACGTAGACGGCGCGCCGGAGTTCCGGGATGAGCATCGCCGAGTCGGTCCCTTGGCCGTCGGCCACGGGGCCGAAGGTGTCGCCCAGCACCAGCAGGTCCTGCGGCTGCCGCCCGCGGCCGGCGACGAGGGCGCGCGACACGGCGTGCATCGCGTCGCCCTTGCCGGTCAGGCCGATGTCGATGTAGCGCGCGTCGCTGGTGACGGCCGGATGGAGAAGACCTGCCTCCCGGCCCAGCTCTCGCGCGAGCTCCATGCACTGCTTGAGCCCGCCGTCGAAGCCGGCGTCGTGCAGTCGCGCCTCGACCTGTCGATGCAGCTCCTCGACCTCGGCGCCCGGCGGCTCAGGCCAGTCCGGGATGAGGTCGACCGAGCGCCGGTTCAGGTGGTGCCCGACGAGCTCGACGTCGAGCCCGGCGGCGGCGAGACGGTCGCGGAGCGCCTCCGCGGTGGTGACGAGCAGCTCCTCCTCCAGCGGCGTGGACTGCCGCCGTTCGAGGAGGCGCGGGCCTGCGGGCCCCACCACGTAGACCTCGGAGCCGCGTGAGAGATAGAGGAACAGGCGGCCCTCGACGCCGGGGCGCGCGCGCAACTGCGCGTCGACCTCGGTGACGTGCGCGCTGCTGATGACGGCGATGTCGACGCCGAGCGCCGTCAGCCGTTCCACGCGGCTGCGCACCGCGGAGGCGTCGGCTTCACGCCGCGCCACGGCGGTGCCGTCCCAGGCGAAGCAGATCACCGGGAACCCGCGATCGAGCGCGCGCTCGAGCTTCTCGTCGTGCGCGCGCAGTCTCTCTCGTCTGGCGTTGTCTCCCCCGGTCGGCATCGTCCTACCATCCTGCCCCATGTACGCCGTTCCTGCACGGGACGGTACACTGGTCTTCCTGTCACCACCGGCTTGAGGTGAGCCCATGCCGCACTTCGATGTCGCCTACGTCCGCAGCCAGTTCCCCGCCCTCAAGCGGACGGTCGACGGACAGCCGGCAGCCTACCTCGACGGCCCCGGAGGCACGCAGACGCCGCAGCGGGTCGTCGACGCCGTCGCCGACTACCTCGTCAACCACAACTGCAACATCCACGGGGCCTTCGCGACCTCGGAGGAGACGGACGCCGTGGTGCAGTCCGCGCACGAGGCAGGAGCCGACCTCCTCGGCTGCCACTGGGAGGAGGTCAGCTACGGCGCCAACATGACGACGCTCGGCCTGCTGCTCAGCGATGCCGTCGCCCGGGATATCCGCCCCGGAGACGAGGTGCTCGTCACCCAGCTCGACCACGAGGCCAACCGTGGCCCGTGGCTGCGGCTGGCCGAACACGGGGCGGTGGTGCGCGAGGTCCCTGTGGACCTCGAGACGTGCACGCTGGACTGGGACGCGTTCGAGAAGCTGGTGGAGCCGGGCAAGACCCGCGTGATCGCGGTCGGCTACGCCTCCAACGCCGTCGGCACCGTGAACGACGTCGTGCGCGCGGCGACGCTGGCCCGCGAGGCCGGCGCGCTCAGCGTCATCGACGCCGTGCACTACGCGCTGCACGGGCCGATCGACGTCAGAGCGATCGGCTGCGACTTCCTGCTCTGCTCCGCCTACAAGTTCTTCGGCCCTCACGTCGGCCTGATGTACGCACGCCGCCAGACCACGGAAGTACTCGACCCGGTCCGCCTGAGCACGCAGGAGCCCGACCCGCCGTACGTGTGGGAGACCGGCACGCTGAACCATGAGGGGATGGCGGGCACGACGGCGGCGATCGACTTCATCGCCGACCTCGGCGAGCGGCACGTCGCGATGGTGGAGGACCGCCTCCTCGCCGGCCTGCAGGGCCGGCGCAGGGCGGTCGTCGCCGGCATGCTGGCCGGCGAGGCCTACGAGCAGCCGCTCGCGAAGCGCTTGCGCGAGCAACTCGCCGGCATCCCCGGCGTCAAGCTCTACGGACCCCCGGAGGGCAGCCCGCGCACGTCCACCGTCTCGTTCACCCTGGACGGGTTCCAGGCGGGCGAGGTCTGCCGCGCGCTGGGCGCCCGCGGCCTGTTCACCTGGGACGGCGACTTCTACGCCCACCGTCTCGTGGAACTGCTCGGTCTGCAGGCCCGCGGCGGGCTGGCGCGCGTCGGAC
>JBLMXT010000350.1:0-7642 GCA_050257915.1 Deltaproteobacteria bacterium | reverse complement strand
ATGGCCGCCGGCGAGGAGGCCGGCCTCGGCACCGTCGTGCTCGGCACCGTCGAGGGCGACCTGCACGACATCGGCAAGAACCTCGTCGGCATGCTCCTCCAGGGCGCCGGCTTCACCGTCGTCAACCTCGGCACCGGGGTGACCGCGAGCGACTTCGTCGCCGCAGTCAAGGAGCATCAGCCGAGGATCATCGGCATGAGCGCCCTGCTGACCACCACCCTGCCGCACATGAGCGAGACCATCGCGCTGCTCAAGGACGAAGGCCTGCGTGACGCGGTCAAGGTGATGATCGGCGGCGCCCCGGTCACGGCCGCCTACGCCGAGGAGATCGGCGCCGACGGCTACGGCGCCAACGCCGGCATGGCCGTGGAGCGGGCGAAGGAGCTGGTGGGGTGAGGCACCCGAGGCCGATCAGAAGATCCTGTCAGCGCCGGCCAGCGCGGGCGGGCGGCGGGCGCGGCTAGCCGCGCCGCCTTCAGGAGACCGCCGGCCGGCGCGACTGCGACGCCCGCTGAGCCGGCCGGCGGCTCTCGATGATCAGGCTCGCGAGGAAGACCGCGAGCCGGGACCTGCCCGGCGCCTTCGGGCTGCCGGGCCGGCTAGGAGGTCCGGATGCGAAGGAACCCGCGCGCGGGTGCGCGCAAGAGCGGCGGCTTCAGGCTCGAGGTGTTCACCGACGACGAGCTGCGGGAGATCCACGGCGCGACGCTCGAAGTGCTGTCGCGCACGGGCGTCTTCGTCGAAGACGAGGAGGCCCGGGGGATCTTCGCGGCGGCCGGCGCCGAGGTCGACGGCGAGACGAACGTGGTGCGCCTGCCGGCGCACCTCGTCGAGGACGCGCTGCGCTCGGCGCCCTCCACCGTCGTCCTGTGCGGCCGCGACCCGGCTCGGGACGTCGTGCTCGAGGACGGCCGCGTCGGCTTCACCAACTTCGGCGAGGGCATCCAGGTCGTCGACCCGTACACCGGAGAGCTGCATGAGAGCCTCAAGCAGGACGTCGCCGACTGCACGAAGATCATCGACGCCCTACCCGAGATCGACGTCGTCGAGCGGCCGCTGGGCGCCCACGACGTGCCGCCGGACACGGCGTCGCTGCACAACGCCGAGGCGATCTTCAGCAACACGACCAAGCACGCCACCATCGGCCCGCTGTCGGGCTTCTGCGCGCGCAAGATGATCGACATGGCGGCGGCGATCGTCGGGGGGCGGGAGCAGCTGCGCCGCCGTCCCATCCTCAGCTTCCTCACCTGTCCGGTGAGCCCGCTCAAGCTGGTCAGGGACGCCTGCGAGATCATCATCGAGGGCGCCCGCGCGGGCATCCCCGTCAACGTGCTCTCGATGGCGATGGCGGGTGGCTCGTCGCCGGTGAACCTCGCCGGCACGCTCGTCACCCATAACGCCGAGGTGCTCAGCGGCATCACCCTGGCGCAGCTCACGCAGAGGGGCGCGCCGGTCATCTACGGATCCTCGACCACGGCGCTGGACCTGCGCTTCGCCAGCGCCTCGGTGGGCAGCCCCGAGTGCGGCATGATCGGCGCCGGGGTCGCCTGCCTCGCCCGTTTCTACCTGCTGCCCAGCTGGGTGGCCGGTGCGTAGGGCGACGCCAAAGTGGCGGACGCCCAATCCGGTCACGAGAAGACGATCACCAGCCTGCTGCCGGCGTTGGCAGGGGCCAACCTGATCTACGGGCTGGGGATGCTGGAGTCGGGCGTCACCATCGATTACGCGCAGCTGGTCATGGACGCGGAGTTCGCGCGCATGGTCAAGTTCTGCGTGCCGGGTATCCCGGTGACCGACGCGACGCTGTCCGTCGACGTGATCGCCGAGGTCGGGCCCTTCAAGGACTTCCTCTCGCACGAGGACACCTACGCGGGCATGCGCGGGCAGTCGTCGTCCAAGCTGATCGACCGGCGGGTCCGCGAGGAGTGGACCGCCGCCGGCGCGACCACCCTGTACGACCGCAGCCTCGCCGAAGCCCGGCGGCTCCTGGAGACGCACCAGCCGGAACCGCTGCCGGACGGCGTCGCGGCAGAACTTAAGTCTATTATCGCCGCTGCGGAGAGCGAATTAGGAGTGCGCTGACCTGCGGGACGGTGTAGTGTTCGGTCTGGCGGGTGGCCGCAGGCGGTCGCGCGCCAGACCGAACAACGCCTCTTCCAGGAGCGACGATGTCAGACAGCAGCAAGGAGATCGGCGCCGGCCGCGTCAGCTTCCTTCACGAAGAGCAGAAGCAGCGCATCTACGACACCGCGCTCGGCATCCTCGCCGACATCGGCATGGTCGTGCTCCACGAGGAGGGCGAGCAGGTGATGCTGGACGGCGGCTGCGTCAAGGATGAGGACGGCCTCGTCCACGTCCCGGCCGCCCTCGTCGCGCAGGCGCGCGAGTCCGTGCCGGCGGACTTCGTGGTCTACGACCGCGCCGGCGAGCCGGCGATGGACCTCGGCGGCCTCCGCTCCTACTTCGGCAACGGCTCCGACGTCATGCACCTGCACGACCTGGAGACCGGCGAGCGCCGCCTCGGCAGGCTCGAGGACGTCACCGAGGCGGCCCGTCTCTGCGATGCACTGCCCGACATCGACTTCGTCATGTCGGGCGCCTACCCGGACGGCATGGACGCGGGTGAGGCGTACCCGCGCCAGTTCCGCGCGATGGTCGCCGCCACCGCCAAGCCGCTGGTCATGACCGCCGGCGGCGTGGAGACCGTCGAGCCGATGTGGAAGATGGCCTGTACCGTGCGGGGCGGGGCCGAGGCGCTGCGCCAGAAGCCGTACTTCGTCATGTACAACCAGCCGGTCAGCCCGCTCAAGCATCCCTACGAGACGGTCGACAAGCTGCTCTTCTGCGCCGACCGCGGCATCCCGTCCACCTACTGTCCGTCACCCGTCGCCGGCGGTACCGCGCCGATCACCACCGCCGGCCAGATCACCTTGGGCATCGCCGAGGCGCTGTTCGGGCTCGTGATGCATCAGCTGCGGGCCCCCGGCGCGCCGTTCGTCATCGGCCAGGGCCCCAACACGCTCGACATGGCGACGTCGCAGTCGTCGTACAACTCGCCGGAGTTCATCCGCGCCTACGCGTGTGAGGTCGAGATGGCCAAGTGGCTGGACATCCCCAACTGGGGGTTCAGCGGTCACACCGACGCCCAGGTGGTCGACGCCCAGGCGGGCATGGAGGCCGACGAGATCACGAAGCTCTCCATGCAGCTGGGCGCCAACCTCAACCACGACGTCGGCTACATGGACTTCGGCCTCTCCGGCTCGCTGGCGGAGGTAGTGCTCGTCGCCGAGTTCATCTCGCGCAACCGGCAGCTGCTCAAGGAGATCGAGGTCAGCGACGAGACCCTGGCCGTGGACGTGATCAGGGCCGTCGGCCCCGGCGGCGACTTCCTCGGCCAGCGGCACACCCGGCGCCACCTGCGCGGCACCCAGTGGCGCGGCACGATCCTCAACCGCGCCAGTCACGACCGCTGGTCCGAGGCGGGAGCGCTCGACGCGACCGAGAAAGCGCGGATGAGGGCGCGGGAGCTGCTCGCGACGCACGAGGTCGCGCCGCTGCCGGAGGGCCTGGCCGAGAGGCTCGACGCGGTGGTGCCGGCCGGCTGAGCCGCGGCGCCGGCCGCTGGAGGGGCGCGCCCGGCCGGCGGCCGGCTGCCGTCAGTTGGCCGGGACGGTGCGTCCCTCCGACCACGCGCGCAGGAAGGCGATCTTCTCGCGCGCGGTCGAGGCGATCGGCGGCGTGCGCCTGAGCTCGTCGAGCAGCAGGGCGGTGGTCGGGGCCGCGTTCGCGGAGAAGGCCGTGTACAACGCCGAGATCACGACCTGTTCCAGCTCCGCGCCGCTGTAGCCCTGGCTCTCGCGCGCGAGCAGGGCCAGGTCGAACCGGTCCGGCGCCTGCTTGCGGCGCCGCAGGTGGATGGCGAGGACGGCGGCCCTCGTCCCCTCGTCGGGCAGGTCGACGAAGAACGTCTCGTCGAAGCGGCCCTTGCGCAGCAGCTCGGCCGGCAGGCGCTGCACGTCGTTGGCCGTGGCGACCACGAAGACGTCGCCGCGGCGCTCCTGCAGCCAGGAGAGGAACGAGCCCAAGACCCGCATGGACGTCCCGCCGTCCGCATCCTCGCCGCCGGCGGCGAACGCCTTCTCGATCTCGTCGATCCACAGCACCAGCGGCGCGAGCCTGTCCGCGGAGGCCATGGCCTTGCGGAAGTTCTGCTCGGTCTCGCCGATGTACTTGTCGTAGAGCGCGCCGGGGTCCAGGCGTACGAGAGGCAGCCCCCACGCCGCGGCGACCGCCTTGGCGCAGAGGCTCTTGCCGCAGCCGGGCACGCCGACCAGCAGCACGCCGCGCGGGAACTCGAGGCCGAAGTCGGCGGCGCGCTGCCGGTCCTCCATGAACAGGCGCCGCTTCTCGAGCCACGCCTTGAGGTGGACGAGATCGGCGATGTCGTCCAGCGACTGGACCGCCGGCTGGAACTCGAGGAGGCCGTCTCTCTCCACCAGCTCCCGCTTGGCCTCGACGATGCGCCTGACGTCGTCCGCGTCGAGGCGGCCGTCCTCGACGAGCACCCGGGTGAGCAGCTTCTCCGCCTCGGCGAGCGTGAGGCCCTGCAGGTTGGCCAGCAGGCGGTCCTGGTCGGACGGGGTGAGCGCGACCTCGATCCCCATCCTCGTGGAGACGTCCTTGACCACGCGCTGCTGCAGGCACTCGTACTCCTCGCGCGTGGGCAGGGGGAGGTGCAGAGGACCGACTTCCGTGCGCAGGGAGTCCGGGAGCTTGACGCCGGCGCCGGTCAGCACGACGGCGCCCGAGCGACCGGCGAGCTGACGCGCCGCCTCACGGAACAGGTCCGCCACGTCGGCCTTCTCCAACTCCGGGCCCAGGCCGTGGAACACGTACAGGGCCGGGAGCTGCGAGCTCACGACGTGGCCGAGAGCAGTGCGCGGATCGCCGCTGCCGTAGACGGCGGTGGCCGCGCCCGCCCGGCGCAGCCCGGTGGCGCGCCGCCACACGAAGAGCGGGAGCTGCAGCTGCCACGCGGCGCGCTCCGCGAGCGCCTCCGCGCGGTCTTCCTCCGCCGTCTCGACGAGCAGGGCGCCGTAGCGGGAGCGGATCAGGAGCTGGAAGTCGTGGAGCGGGTCCTGGCTCATCCCTGGCCCCCGGCCAGTGGGAGCAGCTCGATGGCGTCCGCGCTGCAGCCGGTCGCGCAGAGGCCGCAGCCGCGGCAGAGGACGGCGTCGAACTCCGGCCGGCCGTCCGACCGGCAGACGATGGCCTCGAACGGACAGCGCAGGCCGCAGCGCCCGCAGGCCGTGCATGCGTCCACGTCGATGCGGGCGACGTGCCGGCGCACAGGCCACGCCGCGCTCACTTCCAGGCGATCCGCGGCGAGGTGCGGGAAGCAGCAGTCGGTGCAGCAGTTGCAGATGGACGAGGCGCCGGCCGGGTCGTCCCGCACATCGGCCGTGTGCATGAGGCCTGCTTTGTCTGCGGCGCGCAGGACGTCGAGAGCGCGCTCGCGCGAGATCTCCCAGCCCAGGCCGCGGTCGTTGTCGAAGCGCAGGCAAACGTCCATCGGCTTGCGGCACCGGGAGACGATCGAGCGGCAGTCGCAGGGCCACAGGTAGATGTGCTCCTGAGCGTCGATGATGGCTGCGGCCTCGTCGAGGAGCACGTAGGAGTAGCGCGCCTCGTAGGAGTCACCGGGCCGGCCGTCTCTGGTCGCCTCGACGTCGGCGCGGATCTTCTGCGCGTAGTAGTCGACGTCCCAGTCGGCGAGCTGCCGGTGGACGGCGAGCGGGACGTCCTTCCAGCCCTCGAACATGGCCCAGATCTCGAGGCGCGCGTGGAAGTCGGCCGGCGCGTGGCCGCCGGCCTCGTCGCGGTCGAGCACGGCGCGGCGCACGGCGCGGTCCAGCCGCGCTCTGCCGAGGCTCTCGACGCCGCCGCCGGCTTCACCGGCGCTGCCGCCGCCGGCCGCAAGGACCAGGTCGATGTCATCCTGGTCGTAGAAGCGGCCGAGCCAGGGGAGGATGAAGTCGGGCGCGCCGACCACCTCCGCCAGCGCGCGCAGCTCGGGGCTCACCTCCGCCGGCATCGCCGCACGGCCCCGCGTCGCATCCGTCTCGCTCACGCACCGCTCCTCATCCGCTCACATAAGGACGCCTGCGATGGTACGACATCACGGGCCACTCCCGCAGTAAAGCGCCGGCTGCGCTACGATGGGGCCGGTGGACGGCACGGGCGAGCTCATGCGGCAGCACCACACGGAGGGGCCTCCGCGCGGCGAGGTCGCGTCGGGCCCGGTGGACGCCGTCCGGCTGCCCGAGGCCGGCGTCACCCGGCGAGGGTTTCTTGCCGTGGCCGGCCTGACCGCCGCCGCCGTCATCGCCGGCGGGATCGCGTCGCGGGAGGCGCCGTGGCGGGACTGGCTCGGCGCCGCCGAAGAGCGGCTCGGCGTGGGCATCCCGGGGGCTGTAGGCGTCCAGCGCGAGTACACGCTCGACTCCCGCTACGTCGACGAGCCGGTCGCCTACAGCATCGCCTGGCCGCCCGGTTCGGAACCTGGCGACCCG
This sequence comes from Deltaproteobacteria bacterium, assembly GCA_050257915.1. Lineage (GTDB taxonomy): Bacteria > Actinomycetota > Thermoleophilia > UBA2241 > UBA2241 > CAIXSE01. The sequence goes on along the minus strand of JBLMXT010000350.1, from coordinate 1,070 downwards.
CTCCCCGTCTGCTTCGCGCTGCCCGGCCGCGGTGGCGGGCCGCCGATGGGCTTCGCCGGCTTCGTGGCGGCGGCGGTGCGGAGGGGCGAGTCGCGGCCCTACGCGGTCGTCGGCGTCGACGGCGGCGTCTCGTACTGGCACCGCCGCAAGACCGGCGAGGACCGGCTCAGCATGCTGCTGCGCGAGCTGGTGCCGCTGTGCCGCCGCCGCTTCAAGCTGGGTGGCGGCGGGCGTAGGCGCGCCGTCATCGGCTGGTCCATGGGCGGGTACGGCGCGCTGCTGGCGGCCGAGACCGAGCCGCGGCTGTTCGCCGCCGTGGTCGCAGTCAGTCCGGCGGTCTGGACGAGCTACGCCGCGATGATGCTGGGACCGCGCGACGCGTTCGACGGCGCGGCCGACTTCGCCAGGTACGACGTGATCGCGCACGCCGGCCGGCTCGCCGGCGTGAACCTGCGCGTGGACTGTGGCAGGCAGGATCCGTTCTACGGCTACGTGACGCACCTCGACGCCGCTCTTCCCAGGTCTCCGTCGGGCGGCTACAGCACGGGGGGCCACGATCAGGACTACTGGAGCCGGGTGGCGCCCGCCGAGGCCGAGTTCATCGGGCGGGCGCTGCGCTGACCTTCGTCACACGTCGCGAGGCTGCTCCGGAGGAGCGGTCCGGCTCGCGCCGGCGGTCGGCAGGCGAAGAATATAAACGGTGACGGCGGCGGCGACCGCGAGCAGCACGACGTCCGCCGCGAGCAGCGGCACGATCAGGAGGACGCTCAGCAGCACGCTCGCCCACAGCGTGGCGAGCGCGACGATCTTCACCCGGCGAGCGACGCCGCGGCCGGCTTCGTAGTCGGCTACGTGGCGACCGAACACCGGGTGCGTGACCAGCCAGCGGTGCCAGCGCTCGGAACTGCGCACAAAGCACGCCGCGGCGAGCAGCACGAACGGCACGGTGGGCAGGACCGGGACCGCGAGGCCGACGACGCCCAGGCCGAGTGACGTCCAGCCGCAGGCGAGCAGGATGGAGGAGCGCACTCGTGGCACGAGACCAGTCTAGGCGACCCGGGACCGCGCTC
>JBLMXT010000349.1:0-9933 GCA_050257915.1 Deltaproteobacteria bacterium | reverse complement strand
ATACGTACGGCGTCTTCAGTCATGGAAAGCCTCTCTTCGAGGGGCCCCCGGGCTCAGGCGTCGGTCAAGCCGAGGCGCCTGAGTTCGGCGGCCACCACTTCGGTCTCGTCAGGGGTGGCGGGCACGAGCGGGCGGGGCAACCCTCCGACCAAGTGCCCGCGCAGGTTTAGCGCCGCCTTGACCGGGATGGGGTTGGCGGTGACGAACAGCGCCTTGTAGAGCGCGTGCAGGGCGGCGTCCTCGGCCGCGGCGGCCTCGAGGTCGCCCTCCCGGCAGAGCCGGGCGACCTGCGCCATCCGCGGCCCGGCCACGTGGCTGGCCACGCAGATGCCGCCGGCCCCGCCGCGCGCCATCACGTCGTAGAGCATGTCGTCGTTGCCGGCGTACACCGCCAGGTCGCTGAGCTCCATGAGACGGTCCGTCTCCGCGAGGTCGGGGTTCGCCTGCTTGACGGCGGCGATGTTGTCGACCTCACCGAGCTCGGCCAGCGCCTCCGGCGCGACGTTGATGACGCAGCGTCCGGGGATGTTGTAGACGACCACCGGGAGACTCGTCGCCGCGGCGACGGCGCGGAAGTGCGCGATCACGCCCCGCTCCGGCGGCTTGTTGTAGTAGGGAACGACCGCGAGCACGCCGTCCACGCCGCAGGCCTCGGCGGCGCGCGTGAGCTCCACGCTGTGCCGGGTGTCGTTGGACCCGGTGCCGGCGACGACGGGCGCGCGCCCGTCCACGGCGGCGACGACGGTGCGGAACATCGCCAGCTTCTCGGCGTCGTCGAGCGTCGGCGACTCGCCGGTGGTGCCGGCGACCACCAGCCCGTCCGAGCCGTGGGCGAGCAGGAACTCCGCGAGCGCGGCGAGCTTGTCGTGGTCGACCGCCCCGGCGGCGTCGAACGGCGTCACCATGGCGGTCAGGATGGTCCCGAGGCTCTCGATCATGTGACTCCCCTCAGTGCTCGCCGCATCAGTCCAGCAGGTTCTCGAGCCCGACGACGGTGCCGCGCACCGTGCCAACGCGGCGCAGCGCCAGCAACACCCCGGCCATGAACGAGCGCCGGGAGAGAGAGTCGTGGCGCAGGGTGAGGAGCTCGTCCTCGCCGCCGAACACGACCTCCTGGTGCGCCACCGCGCCGGGCAGGCGCACGCTGTGGATGGTCACCCGGCCGTCGGCCACCAGGCCGCGGGAGGGCGGACCGGCGCCGGGAGGAGCCGCGAGGGCGGATCCCGGCGCCTGTGCCATGAGGCGGGCCGTGCGCAACGACGTCCCCGACGGCGCGTCGGCCTTGGCTTTGACGTGCGTCTCGATGATCTCGGCCTGCTCGTAGTGCCGCGCCGCCTCGGCGGCGAACTTCATGAGCAGCACCGCCCCGAGCGCGAAGTTGGGCACGATGACGAGGCCGACGCCGGACGCCTCGGCCCTGGCCGAGAGGCCGGTGACCTGGTCGTCGTCCAGGCCGGTGGCCCCGATCACCGTGGGCACCCCGGCCTCGAGCAGCGCGGCGCCGTTCTGGTAGACGGCGCCCGGGACGCTGAACTCGAGCGCCGCGGCCGGCGTCGTGAGGGCCAGGGCCGCGTCGACGTCCTTGAACCACGGCGCCTCTCCCCCGTGCCCCTTCTTCGGGTCCACGAGCGCCGCGAGGCGCAGGTCGTCCTGCGCGGCGATGGTGGCCGCGCTCAGCGCGCCCATCTTGCCGGCCGCCCCGGTCACCAGCACGTCGATCATGAGGCCCCCTCTCCCGGCGTCCACGGGCGGGGCGGCGTGGACGTGCCGCTCATCGTTCCTCCCGGACGAATCCCTGGGTGACGGCCTGGAACGGCTCCGGCTGGGGCCCGATGCAGGCCGTCGACCACGTCTCCGGGTCATAGTACCGCCGCACGGCCGCGACGACGGCGTCCCTGTCGACCGCGTCGATACGCTCGAGCACCTCGTCCACGGTGAGGACGGGCTGTTCGAGAAGGACGGCCCGTCCCAGCGCCTGCATGCGCGCGCCGGGGCTCTCCATGCTGAGCACGAGCTGCCCCTTGAGGTGGTTCTTGGCGCGGCTGATGGCGGCGCCGGTCATGTCCGCCTCGAGGTCGGCGAGCGTCTCGAGGATGACCTGCATGGCCTCCTCGACCGCCTCCTGGCGAGAGCCGAAGTACACGGCGGCGAGCCCGGCGTCCGCGTAGAGCGAGGTGTACGAGTACACGGAGTAGGCGAGGCCCCGCTTCTCGCGCACCTCCTGGAAGAGGTGCGAGCTCCAGGAGCCGCCGAGGACGGTGTCGACCACGAAGGCGGCGTACCGGTCCGGGTCACTGCGGCGCGGACCGGGACCGCCGAGACACACGTGGTACTGCTCGGTGTCTTTCTGCGTGAAGCGGGCGATGTGCCGCTTCTCCGGCGCGCTCAGCTCGGGGCGCACGATCTGGGCGCCCGGCTCCGGGCGGAAGTGCGCGGCGGCGAGCGCGGCCACGCGCTCGTGGTCGACGTGGCCGCTGGCGGCGATGACGATGCCCGGGTTCACGTAGTGGGCGTCGTGGTAGCCGCGCACCGTCTCCAGGTCGAGCGCGGCCAGCGTCTCGTAGTGGCCGATGATGGGCCGCCCGAGCGGGTGCTCGCCGAACACGACCTCGCAGAGGTCGTCGTGGATGAGCTCGGGCGGCGAGTCCTCGTACATCGCGACCTCTTCGAGCACGACCTCGCGCTCCTGGTCCAGGTCCGCGAACGAGGGGCGCGCGACCATCTCCGCGATGACCTCGAACGCCTTGTCGAGGTCCTCGTCCAGGAGCCGCGCGTTGACCAGCGTGTACTCCTTGGAGGTCGACGCGTTGGGCTCCGCGCCCATGTCGTCGAAGATGTGGGCGATCGCGGACGCCGAGAACTTGTCCGAGCCCTTGAAGATCAGGTGCTCGATGAAGTGGGAGATGCCGCCGAGCTCGACCGGCTCGAGCCGCGAGCCCGCGGCGATCCAGACCCCGAGGGCCACCGAGCGCACGGGATCCATGCGCTCGGTGGCCACTCTCAGGCCGTTCTCCAGCGTTGACAGGCGGTAGGCCTTCGTGGCCCGCTCCCTGCTCCGCTTCTTCTCTTTACTCTGCCTCGGGCGGCTTGAGCAGCGTGAGCCCGATGCGGTTACGCGCCTTGTCGATCTCGACGACCTCGACGGTCACCGTGTCGCCGCGCTTGACGACGTCCTCGACGTTCTTCACGCGCTCGCCCTTGGGCGCCAGCCGCGAGATGTGGAGCAGGCCGTCGGTGCCCTTCTTAAGCTCGACGAAGGCGCCGAAGTCGGTGGTCTTGACGACGCGTCCGGTGAACACGTCGCCGACCTCGACCTCCTTGGTCATCGACTGGATGCGGTTCATGACGCCCTCCGCGGCCTCCTGGTCGGGGGCGCAGATGAAGATCGTCCCGTCGTCCTGGATGTCGATGTCGGCGCTGAACTCCTCGGTCATGCCGCGGATGGTCTCGCCGCCCTTGCCGATCACGAGCCCGATCTGGTCGGGGTTGATCTGGATCGAGAAGATGCGCGGCGCCCACTGGCTGAGCTCGCTGCGCGGCTCGCTGATGACCTCGGCCATCTTGGCGAGGATGTGCAGGCGGGCCTTGCGCGCCTGCTCGAGCGCCTCGGTGAGGATCTCGAAGGTCACGCCGGTGATCTTGATGTCCATCTGCAGGGCGGTGATGCCGTCCGCGGTGCCGGCGACCTTGAAGTCCATGTCGCCGAGGTGGTCTTCCACGCCGGCGATGTCGGTGAGCACGACGTAGTCGTCGCCCTCCTTGATGAGACCCATGGCGGTGCCGGCCACCGGGGCGCTGATCTGCACGCCGGCGTCCATGAGCGAGAGCGTGGAGCCGCAGACGCTGGCCATGGAGGACGAGCCGTTGCTCTCGAGGATCTCGGACACGATGCGGACGGTGTACGGGAAGTCGAGCTCGCTCGGCAGGACCGGCAGCAGGGCGCGCTCGGCGAGGGCGCCGTGGCCGATGTCGCGGCGCTTGGGGCCGCGCATGAACCCGGTCTCGCCCACCGAGTACGGCGGGAAGTTGTAGTGGTGGATGTAGCGCTTCTTGTCCTCGATGCCGAGGCCGTCGATGCGCTGGAACTCGCCGGTGCCGCCGAGCGTCAGCAGGCTCATCGCCTGCGTCTCGCCGCGGGTGAAGAGGGCGCTGCCGTGCGTGCGCGGGATGACCCCGACCTCACAGCTGATCGGCCGCACCTCGTCCGTCGCGCGACCGTCGGGCCTGACCTTCTTGACGGCGATGCGGTCGCGGATGATGTCCTTCTCGACCTTGGCGAGCGCGCGCTTGACCTGCAGGACGCGCTCCGGGTCGGAGTCCTCGCTCAGGAGCTGCTCGACGGCGGCCTTCTTGACCTCGGCCGTCGCGTCCATGCGCTCCTTCTTGCCCGGCACCTGGGTCGCCGTGTCGAGCGCGGCGGCGAAGCCCGTGCGGACCTCCTCGAGCACGCCCTCGTCGATGGCCATCGCGGGGACGTCCCACTTGGCCTTGCCGACCTGCCTCTGCAGCTCGAGCTGCACGGCGACGAGCTTCTTGATCTCCTCGTGGGCCAGCTTGAGGGCCTCGACGATGACGCCCTCGGAGACCTCCTGGGCGCCGGCCTCGACCATGACGATGGCGTCGGCGGTGCCGGTGACGACGAGGTCCATGTCCGACTCGTCTTGGAGCTCCTCGAGCGACGGGTTGACGACCAGCTGGCCGTCGATGCGGCCCACGTGCACGGAGCCGATGGGACCGCCGAACGGGATGTTGCTGATGGTGAGCGCCGCGGAGGCGCCGAGCGTCGCGAGGATGTCGTACGACACCTCGAAGTCGACGGACAGCGTGGTGGCGACGATGTGGACCTCGTTCATGAAGCCCTTGGGGAACAGCGGCCGGATGGGACGGTCGATCTGGCGCGCGGCCAGGATCGCCTTCTCGCTCGGACGCGACTCGCGCTTGATGAAGCCGCCGGGGATCTTGCCGGCGGCGTAGTGCCGCTCTTCCACGTCGACGGTCAGGGGGAAGAAGTCCTGCCCCTCGCGCACGTCTTCGCGCATGACGGCGCTGACGAGGACGACCGTGTCGCCACAGCGCACGAGCACGGCGCCGTTGGCCTGCTTTGCGAGGCGGCCGGTCTCGAGGGTGATCGTCTGACCCCCGACTTCTACTTCAATCGTGTTCATCTCTTCCTTCGTCTCTCTGACCCGGCGCCCCATTGCGCTCGGGTACTCTCTCGTCGGCGTGGGCTGGCACGGGGACGAATGTCAACGACGCGTCTGGCGTCGAGGGTGGTTACTTGCGGAGCTCGAGCTCCTTGACGAGCGCGCGGTAGCGCTCGAGGTCGCGCGCCTGCAGGTAGTTGAGCAGGCGGCGACGCTGACCGACCATCTTGAGCAGGCCGCGCCTGCTGTGGTGGTCCTTCTTGTGGGTCTTGAGGTGCTCGGTGAGGGTGGTGATGCGCTCGGTGAGGAGTGCGATCTGTACCTCGGGGGAGCCAGTGTCGCCGTCGTGCTTGGCGTGCTTGGCGATGATGGTCTCTTTGGCGTCTTTGGTCATGGCCATTCTTTTCACCTCCCTCGTGGGAGCATCCGGGAACCCAGTCGCGGGTCGGCGGCCCGTGACCGAGAAAGCGGTCGCGCTAGGGTAGCACAGCGGGCGGCGGCGAGAAACCGGGCCCGCGGTGCGGGCGCGGTCAGGCGCCGCCCGCGTCCCCCGCGAGGCCGACGGCGGCGAGCTCGGGGTCGGCCAGCGAGCCGGCGGCGGCGATGTCGAGGCGCATCTGCGCGACGAGCGCGTCCGCGCCCTCGAAGCGCCGCTCGTCGCGGATCTTGTGGAGGAAGTCGAGGCGGATCTCACGGTCGTAGATGTCCCCGCTGAAGTCGAGCAGAAACGCCTCTACGGTCACGTGCGTGGTGGGCTCCTCCCGGCTCTGGAAGGTGGGGTTGTGGCCGATGTTGACGGCGGTCCGGTACCAGCGCCCGTCGACGAAGGCCCGCGCGGCGTAGACGCCGCGGCCCGGGAAGATGGTGCCGGCCTCGACGTCGACGTTCGCCGTGGGCACGCCCAGCGTGCGTCCGCGCTTGTCCCCGTGGACGACCACACCGCTGGCCGACGGCGGGCGGCCGAGGATCTCGCGCACTTCCTCGAGCTCCCCGTCGTGCAGCAGCCGCCGGATACGCGTGGAGCTGATGGGCTCGCCGTGGTCGGTGACCAGCGCGCAGACCACCACCTCGTAGCCGTTCGCGGCGCCGCAGGCGCGCAGCTGCGCAGCGTCGCCGGCGCCGTGAGCGCCGAAGTTGAAGTTCTCGCCGACCACGCCGGCGCGCGCCTGCAGCCTGTCGGCCAGCAGGCCGTCGCAGAACTCGGCCGGGGTGAGCGCGGCGAGCGCGTCGTCGAAGGGCAGCATGACCAGCTCGTCCGGACCGAGCTCCGCGATCAGCCGCACCTTCTCCTCGTTCGTGGTGAGGAGCCGCGGCGCCCGCGCGGGGTCGACGACGGCGAGCGGGTGCCGGTCGAAGGTGACCACCGCGCTGCTGAGGCCGCGCTCCCGCGCCAGCCGCACGGCGCGGCCGATCACCGCGCGGTGGCCCGCGTGCACGCCGTCGAACGTGCCGAGCGCGAGCGCCCGCGGCCGCGGCGCCAGCGACGCGATGTCGGCCACGACCTCCATCAGAGCTTGACGAGGAGCTTGAGGGCGTTGCCCTCCTCGGCCGGCCCGTAGATCGCGATGAGCTCGCCGCGGAACGTGAGCCGCACCGGTTCCTGGGGGCCGCCCGGCAGGCGCGCGCCGTTGCGCACGGCCGTCACCTGCGCCGCGGACAGCTCGATGCCGGGCATGAACTGCAGCGCCACCGCCGGCGGCACGAGGCCGGGGATGTGGTCGTCGCCGGCCTCCCTCTCGCCGATGGCCTCCTCGAAGCCGGCCAGGGTCTGGGCCTCGTCCAGGCGCAGATCGCCGACGGCGGTGCGCGAGAGCTGCACGAGGTGCGCGCCGGCGCCCACCGCCTCGCCCAGGTCGATGGCCAGCTGCCGCACGTACGTGCCCTTGGAGCACGCGATGCGGCAGCGCATCGTCTGCGCGGCCTCGTCGAACTCGACCACGTCGATCGCCTCGATCTCGACCTCCTTGACCGGGGTCTCGATCACCTCGCCGCGGTGGGCCTTCTTGTAGAGCCGCTCGCCATCCACCTTCACAGCCGAGGTCATCGGCACGCTCTGCAGGATGTGCCCGAGGAAGCCGGGTACGGCCGCGTCGACCGCGGCGCGGGTCGTCGTCGCGCCGGTCTCCGCGAGCTGGCCGGTGAGGTCGCCCGTGTCCGAGCGCACGCCGAAGCGGACGGTGCACTCGTACTCCTTGGGCAGGTCGACGAAGAACCGGGCCAGCTTGGTCGCCCTGCCGGCGAGCACCACGAGCAGCCCGGTGGCGAACGGGTCGAGGGTCCCGGCGTGGCCCACCTTCTTGACGGTCGGGCGGAGGTTCCGCCGCACCCGGGCCACGACGTCGTGCGACGTGAAGCCCTCGGGCTTGTCGATCAGGAGGACGCCGTCGAGAGGCGTCTTGCGAGTTCGGAACTGAGCCACGCGATCACCTCCTCGGGGTCGTCGCCCGCGGAGAACCCGGCCGCCAGCTTGTGGCCGCCGCCCCCCCGGAGCGCGGCGATGACGCTGACGTCGATGGTCTCGGAGCGCAGGCTGACGCGCACGCCCGCGCCGCCGGTCTGTTGCTTGACGAGCGCGGCGACCTCCACCCCGTCGACGCCGCGCAGGCTGTCGACGACGCCCTCGGTCTCCTCCGGCCCGGCGCCGGTGGCCGCGTAGTCGTCGCGCGTGACCGCGGCCACCAGGGCGCGGCCGCCCGCGACCAAGCGCGCGCCGGCGACGGCCTGGGCCCAGAGGCGCAGCGACGCCTCCGACCGGCGCTCGTAGAGCAGCGCGTACATGCCCGTGACGTCGACGCCCAGCTCGACCAGCCAGGCCGCCGTGCGGAAGGTGGACGGCGAGGTGCTGTCGTGGTGGAAGTGGCCGGTGTCGAACGAGATGCCCGCGTACAGAGCCGCCGCGGCCGCCGGGGACGGCCGCAGCTCGAGCGCGCGGGCGATGTCGCAGACGAGCTCGCTGGTGCTGCTCGCCTCGCCGCGCACGAAGGCGAGCTCGCCGTAGCGGGGGTTGTCGTGGTGGTGGTCGATGTTGACGGCGACCTCGCCCCAGCTCGGCAGGGCCAGGCGGTCCGGGTTGCCGGAGTCGAGCGCGTAGAGCGCGGCGTCCTGCGGTGGCGCGCCGCGCCGGACGCGCCCGGCGGGAAGCAGCACGTCGCCGAGCGGCAGCAGCTCGTCCTCCGACACGTACAGGTGGGCCTCGGCGCCCAGCTGCGCGAACAGGTGGAGCATGCCGGCCGCCGCGCCGAGGGCGTCGGAGTCGGGGTTCTCGTGGACGGCGAGCGCGACCCGGCTCTCGGTACGCATCCGCCGGCACACCGCGTCGAGGTCGGCGGCGAGGGGCTTCACGGACCGTCCTCGCCGCCGGCGGGGGTCTCGTCGCCGCCGCCCGCCGCGTCCGCGGCGGCGTCCTCGCCGCCCTCGGCCGCGGGCTCGACGCCGGGCACCGGGATCTCGTGCGGCTCCTCGCCGAGCACCTCCGCCTCGCGCTTGAGCGCGCGCTCGATCCGCAGGGCGTTGTCGAGGGTCTCGTCGTAGACGAACTGCAGCTGCGGCGTGCGCTTCATGTGCAGTGAGGCGTTGATCTTGGCCTGCAGATAGCCGCGCGACTTCTCCAGCGCCTTCATGGTGAGCTCACGCTCGGTCTGGCCGCCGAGCACGCTCACGAAGACCTTGGCGTGCCGCAGGTCCGTCGTGGTCTCGACGCCGGTCACGGTCACGAACCCGATACGCGGGTCTTTGAGTTCCGCGGAGGTGATGACCGAGGAGAGCGTCTCCTTGATGCTTTCGTTGACCTTCAGTAGTCGAAGTCCCATACCGTGTCCACCGGGTCGGCTGTCTTGAGCAACACGCGCGCCACGTCATAGGCCTGCGCGTGCATGTAGCGGTCGATGTCGTCGAGGCGCTCGCGGGTCTGCTGGAGCGACGAGGCGGCGATCACCACGAGCACCCTCGCCCGCTGCCACGCATCCTGCAGTCCTACCTCGCTGAACGAGGCGCGAAACCGCGACTGCAGGACGTCACGCAGCGAAGCCAGCGGCGCGCGCTTCTCCTTGAGCGTCCGTGCCTCCGGGAAGTGCAGTTCCGCGAGATAGACGCCGAGGCAGGCGTCAGGCCTCACGGGCGACTTCTCGGGTCTCGTACGCCTCCAGCACGTCCCCTTCCTTGAGGTCGTTGAAGCCGTCGAGCAGGATGCCGCATTCGAAGCCCTCCAGGACCTCGCGCGCGTCTTCGGCGAAGCGCTTGAGGGAGGTCATCTTGCCGTCGTGGACCACCACGTCGTTGCGCAGCACGCGCACACCCGCGTTGCGCACGATCTTGCCGTGGGTGACCATGCAGCCGGCGATCGTGCCGAGCTTGGAGGCCTTGAACGTGGTGCGCACCTCGGCCTGGCCGAGCACGATCTCCTCGATGGTGGGCTTGAGCATGCCCACGAGGGCCGCGGTGATGTCCTCGGTGACCTTGTAGATCACGCGGTAGGTGCGGATGTCCACGCCTTCGGTCTCGGCCAGCGCGGTGGCCTGCGGGCTCGGACGCACGTTGAAGCCGATGATGATGGCCGCGGAGGCACTCGCGAGCATGATGTCCGACTCGTTCACGCCGCCGACGCCGGAGTGGATGATGCGCACCTTGACCTCGGGGTGCTGGATCTTGAGCAGCGCGTCGCTGAGCGCTTCGAGGCTGCCCTGCACGTCGGCCTTGACCACCAGGTTGAGGTCGAGCACCTTGCCGGCGGCGATGCGCGCGAAGACGTCGTCGAGCGTGAGCGCGTGCTGCTTGGCGAGCGCCTCGGTCT
>JBLMXT010000348.1:0-5997 GCA_050257915.1 Deltaproteobacteria bacterium | reverse complement strand
GAACCCGGTGGACGTGTCCGTGCGTGAGGACCGCTTCCCGACGCCCAGGAAGCCGCCCAAGATCCTCGGGTCGGACGGAGCCGGCGTGGTCGAGCGGACCGGCGCAGAGGTCGCCTCGGTCAAGCCGGGCGATCGCGTCGCGTTCAGCGGTCTCGGCATCGGCAGCGAGGGCAGCTACGCCGAGTACGCGCTCATCGCGGAGACGCAGGTCGTGCGCGTCCCGGACGGGCTCTCGTTCGTCGACGCCGCGGCGATCGGCATGGCCTTTCCCGCGGCGTACTACGCCCTCGTGACGCGCGGCGCGCTGCGCGAGGGCGAGACGGTCCTGGTGCAGGGTGCGTCGGGGGGCGTCGGCTCGGCGTCCGTGCAGCTGGCGCGCGCGCTCGGCGCCCGCGTGCTCGCCACGGCGAGCGGGCCGGGCGCCGCCGACCTCGTCCTCGGCCTCGGCGCCGAGGCGGTGATCGACTTCCGCACCGAGGACGTCCCCGCCCGCGTGCTCGAGCTCACCGAGGGCAAGGGCGTCGACCTCGTCCACGAGCTCGTCCTCAGCGTGAACCTGCCCGCCGACGTCAAGATGGTCGCCAAGGGCGGCCGCATCGTCGGCACCGGCCAGGGGCCGGGAGCGGACGCGACCGCCCCAATCGGCGAGGCCATCTCCAAGGACGTGTCCGTCCTCTTCATGAACCTGAACAACGCGGGACGCGCCGGAGTGGCCGCCATCGCCACAGAGATCGCGGCCATGGCGGCCGCGGGCAAGGTGAAGCCGGTGATCGGCGCCGAGCTGCCGCTCTCGGAGGCGCGCCGCGCGCACGAGATGCTGGCCGAGGACCACCTCGGCAAGATCGTGCTCTTGCCCTGGAGCGCTGTCGCCGAGGCCTAGTACCCCTTGCCGTTGCCGCGGATCGCCTCTTCGCGCTCCTTGCGCAGCTCGAGCCGCGGCAGCAGCGAGGTCATCACGGTCAGCAGGGTCTCCAGCCGCTGCTCCTCGCTGAGCGACTCGAGCAGCTCCTGCTTGAGCGGGGCGCCGAAGTCGACGGCGGCGGCCACCCGGAACGAGAGCGCCCCCTCGCCGGCGGGCTCCCTCGGGCTTTCCACGTCCATGAGGGACAACATCTTCGCGAACACCGTGAGCACCGCGTCGCGCAGCTCCGGCGACGCGTCGGGCTCCGAGTCCCTGTAGTAGTCGACCTCCGCCGTCAGGTAGTCGGTCTCGGGGTCGTCCGGCGCCCGCACCTCGACGATCCGGAACCTCCGCCCGCCCTGCACGAGGATGTTCATGCGGCCGTCGTCGAGTTCCTCGATGAGCTGGGCGACGCGCGCCGTCGTCCCGCACTCGCGCACGCTGTCGTCCTCGGCGAGCACGATGCCGAACTCGCCCTCCTCCAGGCGTTCACCGATCAGCTTGCGGTAGCGCTCCTCGAAGATGTGCAGCGGGACGACCTCGCCCGGCAGCAGCACGATGCCGAGCGGGAAGAGCCCCAGCACCCGGTCGTCAGCGTCACCCACGTCGCGCCTCCAGGTTCGCCTCGCCGCCCGCGCGGCCGGACGAGACCAGTCTACTCCCTCAGGGCCGGGGAGCCGTCCACCCTGCGCGCGACGTACATCGTGGAGTCCAGCCGCCGGCCGTCGATGACGTCGAGAGCGGCGACCGTGTTCACGTCGTCGAACACGTCCCGAAGGTCGCCGTCGAAGCTCGGGTACGCCTCGGGAGACCAGAAGACGGCCGCTCCGCCGGGGCGGAGCGCCGCGCGCACCGCCTGCAGACCGGCCGCCGTGTACAGGCGGGCGTTCTCGCGGCGCACGAGCCATTCCGGCCCATTGTCGGTGTCCAGGGCGACGACGTCCCAGGCGCCCCGGGCCGTGGTGAGAAGATCGGCCACGTCGGCGACGAGGACGCGCGCCCGGCCGGAGCGCTCCGCGGCCTCCGCGCGCCGCGCGCGCCCGCCTCCGTGCGCGCGGAACCAGCGCACGACGGTCGGCTCGAGCTCCGCGACGGTCACCGAGGCCACGCGCTCGCACGCCAGCGCCTCGTCGAGCGCGTCGCCGATACCCAGGCCGCCGATGAGCACGTCGAGGGCGTCCCCGGCCACGTGCGGCCACGCCGCCGCGGCGAGCGCCCGGCTGCTGGCGGCGTTGGCGGCGGAGACGAGGAAGACGCCGTTGGCGACGATCTCGAGGCCCGCCGGCCCGCGGCGCAGCACCAGCTCGCCGCTCACGCCGTGGGCGCGCTCGATCTCCTCCGCGAACGCCATGCCACGAATCCTAGGGGAGCGCCGCCGCAGGCGCGACCGCAGGGACGGGCGGCGCAGCCGGAGCCCCCGGCAGGCTCAGTCCCGGCCGCGCGCGTAGGCGTCGATGACCGTGCGAACGTGCCGCCGGACGTCCTCCGGCAGCGGCGGCACGTCGTTCTCCGCGATCAGCGTCTGCGCCCTGTCCCACGCGTCCTTGACCAGCGGCGTGCCGATGTACTGGTCGAAGGTGCCCCGGTGCCACAGGCGCGGCTGCCAGAGCTCTCCGGCGCGGTACAGCTGCCGCGTGCTGCGGCGCGCCAGGAAGTGCCCGCCGATGCCGACCTCCACGAGATCGTCGATGAGGGCCCTGGCCTCGTCCACCGGGTCCTCGCGCATGAAGCGCTCGATGGCGTTGACGGTGTCCGCGTCCAGCACCGTCTTCGCCAGACTGGCCGTCTGGGCGCTGTCCATGAGCCCGAACGCCAGCATGATGTCGGCGCCCGCCAGGGCGCTGGCGAGACCCGTCAGCATGCCCTCGGCGCCAGCCTGCAGGTCGCACGCCTTGGCGTCGCAGCTGACGGCGCTGCCCTGGGTGCGCAGGCCGTAGAAGCGGCTCATCTCGATGCAGACGACGTTGATGAGCCCGTCTTCCGGCGCTCCCGAGAGGTACAGCCCGCTGCGCATCTCGGCGACCGCCGACCCGACGGCCGACACCATCGCGCAGCCCGGGACCGCCAGCTGGAAGAGGACGACCGCGCTGAGCAGCTCGGCCATGTTCAGGATGCTGGTGCCGAGGACGCTCATCGGGCCGGTGGTGCCCATCTGCGGCATCGGCAGCACGAAGACGGGGCAGCCGGCCTTCGCCATCAGGATGTGCGCCTCGGTCATCTCGGCGTCGTGCTGGAGGGGGGCGATCGTGCAGTTGGTGGCCGACCAGATGGGACGCTGGGCGAGGGGAGCGCCGGCGATGGCCTCCAGGAGCTCGATCATCACCGGCGCCTGGTCCGGCGTGCGCACCTCGTCCTGCAGGTGCTTGCGCGAGTTCTCGAACGCGATGCGCGCCATCTCGAGGTTGCCCACACGTGAGTCCACGTCGCCGGGGGTGATGGTCGCCCAGGTGAAGTCGATCTCCGGCACGGCGTCGTACAGGCGCATCATCGCGGCGAGGTCCGCCTCGGTGCCCTCGTGCCGCTCGCCGGTCAGGTCGTCGAGCATGTAGGTGGCCGCGCCGTCGCTGGTGTAGAGCATCCCGCCGGCGCCGACCGTGCAGTCGCAGGCCGGATCGCGCCCGGCCAGCAGGATGTCTCGCGGCACCTGGCGCAGACAGCGCTCGACCAGCTCCCACGGCAGCTTCGCCCGCAGCCGGCCCTCGTCGACGGCGGCGCCGGCCTCCCTGAGCAGCGTTGTGAGGGTCGGCGTGTTGTAGGCCACGCCGACCTCCTCCAGCAGGCGTACCGTCTGCTCGTGGACGAACTGCTTCTCGGTCTGGCTCAGATACTCGAACGTCGGTCGCACGGAACTCCCTCCACCGTCACGGGTCGTGGCGATCCGTGTCGTCAAGTCGCTTGGTCAGGGCCTTCGGCTCGCACTCGCGCCCGAACTGATCGCACGCCAGACACCCGCCGAGCAGCGCGTCGCGCTCGGGGCCGGGCTCCACGGGCTCGAACCCCTGCGCGAGAAAGAACGCCGGGGCGCGCGCGGTCACCCACAGCCGGCGCATGCCGCGCGCCCGCGCCTCGCGCTCCAGCTCGCGGTAGAGCGCCGCGGCGATGCCGCGGCGCCGGAAGCGCTCGTCCACGGCGAGCCAGTTCGCGGTGTCCAGGCCCGTGTAGCGCTCGAGCGCGATGCAGCCCACCAGGACCTCGCCCTCGCGCGCGCCCCAGGCCGCGGCGATGCTCTCGTCGTCGCGGCCGTCGTCCTCCAGCCCGCAGGCCACACCCAGCCTGCGCATCGCCGCCAGGTCCTCCAAGGGTCCGATGACGACGTCACCACGGCTCGCGCTCATCTCGGCTCTCCCGCCTTCCAGCCGACGCGCCCCGCCGGCGCGCCGACGCTGCGCGCGTACCGCTCGATGACCGCGTCGACCTCCGCGACGACGTCGTCGGGCAGCGGCTCCACCTCGTGCCCGCGGAGCACCTCGTCCGCGCGGGCGGCGGCCTCTGCCACCAGCGGCCGCCCCTCGTACGCCTCGAAGGGCCCACGCTGCCACAGCGCCGGCTGCCAGACCTCGCCGCCGCGGTGGAACCGGCGCGTGCTCCTGCGCCCGAGGTAGTGACCGCCGATGCCCACCGCGGCCACGTCGTCCAGCAGCGCCCGCGTCGCGTCGATCGGGTCCTCGCGCACCAGTCGCCGAAGCGCGCCCACGGAGTCGCAGTCCAGGAGCACCTTGGCGAAGCTGAGCGACTGGGCGCCGTCCGAGCAGCCGAAGGCCAGGATCGTGTCGGCGCCGGCCAGGGCGCAGGCGGCGCCCGTCAGCATGCCCTCGGCGCCTGCCTGCTGGTTGCTCGCCTTGGCGTCGCAGGTGATGGCGCTGGCGGTGCACGGCAGCCCGTAGAAGCGGCTCATCTCGATGCCGATCACGTTCATGAGCGCGCACTCGGGCGTGCCGCAGAGGTAGAGCCCGCTGCGCATGTCGGCGACGCCCGCGCCCATGCCGGAGATGATGCCGCACCCCGGCTGGGCGAGCTGGAACAGCACGACCGCGCTGAGCAGTTCCGCGACGTTGACGATCATGGTGCCCAGCACCGTCATCGGCGCCGTGGTACCGCTCAGCGGCATCGGCAGCGCCAGCAGCGGCACGCCGGCCCGCACCATCGCCAGCGTGGCCTGCGTCATCTCCCGCTCGTGCTGGAGCGGCGCGACCGTGCAGTCGACGGTCGAGAAGACGGGCCGGTCCCACAGGGAGCCGCCGGCCACCGCCTCGAAGATCTCGATCAGCGGCGCCGCGTGCGCCGCATCGCGGACCTCGTCCTGGACGTGCTTGGTGAGGTTCGCAAGGGAGATGGCCTCGATTTCCAGGCCCGCGGTGAGCGGGTCCAGGTCGCGGGCCGAGATGGTCGGCCAGGCGTAGTCCACCTCCGGCAGGGCGTCGTACAGACGCATGGTGCGCCGCAGCCACTCGGCGGAGCCGTCCTCGCGGCGCCCCGTCACGTCGTCGAGCATGTAGGTCGCGGTGCCGTCGGCGCAGAAGGTGAGCGACCCGTCGCCCACGACGACGTCGTGCCGCGGGTCGCGCCCGGCCAGCCGCACTTCCGGGGGGCACGTCGCGAGGCAGCGCGTGACGAGCTCCTCGGGGACCCTGGCCGTGAGCTTCGCCCTGTCGACCTGCGCGCCCGCCTCGGCCAGCAGGTCGATCGCCTCCGGCGTGTTGTAGCCCACGCCGACCTCGGCGAGCACGCGCAGCGCCTGCTCGTGGACGAACTCCCTGTCGTCCGCCGAGAGGTAGGTCAGGCGTGCGCGTGCCATCGCCCGCTCAGCCCGCGCGCGCGGCCCAGGCGCCGATGACGGCGTCGATGTGGCGGTCGGCGGCTTCGTCGAGCGGCGGCACCTCGTGCGTCTCGATGATCTCCCGCGCGCGCGCGGCGGCCTCGTGCGCGAGGGGCCGCCCGATGAACTCCTCGAACGTCCCGCGCTGGAACGCCCGCGGCCGCCAGACCTCGGTCCTGGCATGCCGTCGCGTGCTCCTGCGCCCCAGGAAGTGCCCGCCGATGCCGACCTCGAGGATGTCGTCCATGAGCGCGGTCGTCTCGTCGATGGGCTCCTCGCG
>JBLMXT010000347.1:0-4671 GCA_050257915.1 Deltaproteobacteria bacterium | reverse complement strand
GCCGCCATCGGCAGCCGCATCCTGGTCTTCGTCGTCGCCTTCGCCGCGGCCGCCTGGATCGGTATCGGCGGCCTGCCCGTCGGCTGGCGCTTCCCGCTCCGGGCCGAGGTCTTCTCCGGCTGGCTCGGCTCGCTCTTCAACCCCTGGGCCCACTGGGACGGCGTCTGGTACATCAAGATCGCCACGAGCGGCTACGCCGAGGCCGACGGCAGCACGGCGTTCTTTCCACTCTTCCCGATGCTGCTGCGCTACGTCGGCGTGCTTCTCAACGGCAACCTGCTCATCACCGGCATCGTCATCTCGCTGCTCTGCTACGCGGGCTGCGTGTGGCTCCTCTACCGGCTGGTGCGCCGGGACTTCGACGAGAGGATCGCCGCCCGCGCCGTGATCTACCTCGCCATCGGGCCGCTCTCGTTCTTCCTGCAGGCCGTCTACACGGAGTCCCTGTTCCTGCTCCTCTCGCTCGCCTGCTTCGTGTTCGCCCGCGAGGGCCGGTGGCGGTTCGCGGGCGTCATGGGCCTGCTCGCGACGCTCACCCGCAGCACCGGCGTGCTCCTGCTCATCCCGATGGCCTACTACTACTACAAGCGCCGCGGCTGGGACTTCAGGAAGACGGACTCCCACGTGGCCAACCTGCTCATGGTCGTCGAGGGCCTTCTCGTCTGGATGACGTACCTGGCGCTCGCCTTCGGCAAGCCGCTCGCCTTCTCGTCCGCGCAGGCGCAGTGGGAGCGCGGCATCGGCGCCCCCAACTACACGGTGACGCGGGCGGTGGTGGCCACGGTGTGGGGGCTGCGCAAGGTCGTCTCCGCCGAGTACTACCGCTGGCTCTGGGAGGCCCCGCGGCCCGGATCCGAGTACAGCAACCTCGCCACCAACGTCCTCAACCTGCTGTTCCTCGTCGCCGCCGCGCTGCTGCTGTGGTACGGGGCGCGGCGGCTGCCCGGCGCCTACTCCTGGTACGCGCTGGCGGCGCTGGCTTACCCGCTCTTCTTTCCCAGCAAGTACGTGCCGCTGATGTCGTATCCGCGCTTCACGCTCACCGTCTTCCCGCTGTACGTCGCCCTCGCGCTGTACACGAGCGACCGGCCGCGGGCGCACAAGGTGGTGGTGGCGGTTGGGGTGGTCCTCCTCATCGCCTTCACGGCGAAGTTCGCCCTCTTCAGCTGGGTGGCCTGAGGGACGGGCCGCGACCTCAGGGAGCGGCCGGCGACGCCGTCGCTCCCGGCGACGACGTCGCCGCGGGAGAGTCGGCGCCGGGCGCGGAGCCCCCGCCGGCGCCCACCCGCTTGAACACGAGCACACCGTCCTTGGCGAACACCGACCGGAAGTTCGGGTCGAGCACGAGCCGGCCGAGGGCGAGCGAGTGCATCTTCTCGTCTTCCTTGTCGTAGAAGAACGGATGTCGCTGGTCGACGATGACCCAATCCGCCTTGGCGAAGTACGGGAAGATGTACGCGACCCGCCGCGCCGCGAGCTGCGCGCCCGCGTTGTTGTTGGCCGAGACCCTGGCATCCTCGGGGATCAGCGCGATCGCCTCGTCGAGCACGACGTCGTGCGACGTCTTGGCGTAGTCGACCCCGTCGTACGCCGCACCCGGCAGGGAGAACGGGAGCGGCCCCAGCACGAAGTTGCCCGCGAGGGCGCACAGAAGGACGAGGAGGGCGAGCGTGGAGCGCTGGATACGCTCGCCCCGCATCTGTTGCTCGCTCTTGCGGAAGCCACCGCCCAGCCAGCGCCACAGCCGGGAGACGCCGAGCACGGCGGCGGCGAACAGGAAGGGGATCTCGAGCGCCGTGTAGTGGAACTCGATGCGGCGCTGGAACACCGTGGCCGACAACGCGTTCAGCGCGTACTCGGGAAGGGCGATGAGCGCCGTCAGCGGGCTCAATACCGAGGTGAAGCCCAGGGGCCACAGCAGCGCCAGCAGGTAACGCAGGTTGGACTCCGCGAACACGTCCTCGGCGGTCTGTCCGGGGTGCAGCAGCGCGTTCTTCGCGACCTCTCCCGCGCCGCTGCCGTAGTCGCCGTAGCGGGAGATGAAGGCGCTCTGGTCGCCGTTGTAGTGCGGGATGACCACCCAGACGGCCACGGCGAACCACGCGACGCCGAGCAGGGTCACGGCGAGCGGCCACGGCGAGCGCTTGCGCACCGCGAAGTAGGCGCCCATGAACGCGATCACGAGGGGGACGGTCTCCTTGCACGCCGCCGCGAGGACGAGGAACACGGCGGCGCGCACCCAGCGGTCCTCCTCCATGTACAGGAACGCCCAGAGCAGGAGCGGCGTCGCCAGGGCGACGGGGTGGAACTCGTTGAGGACGAGGAAGCCGAGCGCCGGATAGAGGAGGTAGGCGCCGGCCAGAAAGGCGCCGGCCGTCGGGTCGCGCGTGACGCGCGTGCCCAGCCTGTAGGCCGGCCACGCGCCGGTCGCCGCGATCGCGGCCTGGCCGACGAGCAGCATCACCGGGCTCGGCCAGACCAGCCACGGCAGCGCGAACAGCGCGAGGATGGGGTCCACGTGCGAGCCGAGCCGTGACATCTGCCGCGGCTCGAGGTCGCCGGTGGTGATCTCGAGGAAGTGGCCGTGCGCCGTGTTGTACACGGCCTGGACCATGTTGCCGAGGTCGTAGCGGGCATCCATATACGCCCGGTACTTGAGCCACGAGAGCAGGGCGTACACCACCGTGAAGAGGACCGCGCCGCCGATCACGTAGAGGGCGTGGCGGCGGCGCAGGACGTTCATGCGCTCCGCGTCGAGCTCCTCGATGGGAGCGGGCGCGAAGAAGCCCCCGGCCGACCCCGTCATGCGCGTCGGGGCCTTCACCGTCCGACTGCGCCGGCTCACGCCGCGCCCCTCCGGCGCACGAGCAGCTCGACGCCGACGACGACACCGACGAACACCAGTTCCATCGCCGTCACCCACAGGCGCAGCAGCAGCGCCCAGGTGAGGGCGACGCCGCCGGGCAGCTCCCTGGACAGCGACGCCGTGAGCACCGCTTCACGCACGCCGATGCCGCTCGGGATGATGAACGCGATCATCCCGGCCACGTAGGCGAGCGCGTAGGCGACGATCACGAGCGGAAGCGCGTCCACACCGAGGCCGGTGACGGCCCGCGCCAGCAGCCACGCGCCCGTGCCCGCGACGAGCCAGTCGAGCGTGAACAGGATCAGCATCACGAGCACGGACCCGAACCCGACGGTGACTTCGAGCGGCGGCCGGTGCAGCAGCCGCAGCGCCCAGCCCGCCAAGGGGCCGAACACACGCGGGTGCATGAGGGCAACGAGCACGGGGATGGCGAGCAGGCTGAGCGCGGTGACGCCGGGGCGGTACTCCCAGAAGGGGAACAGGACGGCCACGGCCAGCAGCGCGCCGCACAGGCCGAGCGCCTGCTCGTACACCATCGCCGCGGTCACCCGCTCGATGACCAGCCCGCGGGAGTGACTCATCCAGACGCGGCCGACGAACATGAAGACGTTGCCGGGCACGTAGCGCGCGAGAATGGACTTGCCCCAGACCGACGCCGCCGGCCAGAAGGGGCTCGGCGCGCCGCAGCCGCGCAGGAGCAACCACCAGAACCCCGCTTGGGCGAAGTAGTAAAAGAGGAAGGCGACGCCGGAGGCCGCGAGCCAGCCGGCGTCGCACGTCCAGTCGAACGCCTGGATGCTGCCCCACGAGCGGACCAGATAGACCGCGAGGAAGTACACCGTCGCCGCCACGATCGCCGCCTGCGCCAGGCGGATGAGGAGGCGCCGGCGCGAAGACGGGCGGCGGACCGCCCCGTCGGGCTCCCGCGGCGCCTCCTCGGGACGCCGGCCGGCGGTCTCCCCGGCGCTCACGAGCCCTCCAGGGCGGCGAGCAGCTCGCCGGCGACGGCCGCCGGCGTGAACGCGCGCCGGTACAGCCCGAGGGCGGCCTCCCCCAGGCGGGCGCGCTCGCGCGCGTCGAGCAGCCGGCGCAGGGCGGCCGCCAGGGCGGCCGCGTCGCCGGCCGGCGTGAGTAGCGCGGTCTCACCGTCCCGCAGCCACTCGCGCGCGCCGTCGCCGTCCGCGGTGACGACCGGCCGGCCGCAGGCGAGCGCGTCGAAGACCTTGTTGGGCACGACGCGCCCGGCCTTCTCGGAGCCGCCGAAGACGCCGAGGCAGACGTCGGCGGCGAGTGTGTGGCGACGCAGCTCTCCGGCGGGCGCCTCGCCGAGCCACTCCACGTTCGTGAGGCTGCGCGCGGCGATCGCCGCGCGCAGCTCGGCGGAGAGCTGCCCCTCGCCGATGAGCACGAAGCGGAACGGTTCGGCGCGGAGCAGCTCGGCTGCCCCGAGCACGACCTCGGCGCCGTGCAGCGGGCTCCACTTGCCGTACTGCAGCACCGTGAGCGGCTCACCGCTGCCGGGCTCCCTGGCGGCGCCGTCCGCCCCCGGCTCGGGCAGTGCGCCGACGGGGGCGACCGCCACCCGCCGTCGCGTCAGCCCGAACGTCTCCTGGTAGTAGGCCGCGTGCGCCCAGGTGTCGGCGAGCACCAGGTCAGGGAGGCGGAAGGCGACCTCGTCCACGGCGCGGATCGCGGCGGCCTTGGTCCCCCCCGCGCGCACACGGGCGCGGTCGCCCGCGAAGGTGTCCAGCAGGGACACCAGCGGGTCGAACACCAGGCGAGCGCGGCGGAAGGCGCCGAGCAGG
>JBLMXT010000346.1:0-2933 GCA_050257915.1 Deltaproteobacteria bacterium | reverse complement strand
CAGGTCGGTGAGGGCCACCGGGATGCTGGCGTGCTGCTGCATGGTGGCCCCGTGGTAGAGGCTGATGCCGATCTGCGCGTAGCAGTACATGGTGAGGCCGCTGCAGTCGAAGCCGCTCGGGCTGGCGCCGCCCCAGACGTAGGGCACGCCGAGGTAGCGCTGCGCGATGGCGACGACCGCGGAGCGGCCGGAGCCGCCGGGGTCGACGACGGTGCCGCCGGCGGAGCCCGAGGAGGACGAGCCGCCGGAGGAGCCGCTCGCGGCCGAGGACGACGCCTGCGAGGCCGCCAGCGCGGCGGCCCTCTCGGCCGCCTTCTTGGCGGCCGCGGCGGCTTTGGCCTCCAGCTCGGCGATCTCGTCCTTGAGGCCGCCGGCGGTGCTCTCGAGCTGGGCCTGCAGCGCCAGCACCTGGTCCTTGCTCTCCTCGCGCTGGGCCACCAGCCTGACCGCCGCCTTGCGGTCCTCCTCGAGGGCAACACGCCGGTCGGAGATCTCCTGGCGGTACGCCCTGGCGGCGCGCGCCGTCCGGGCGTCGCTCTCCGTCATGCGCTGCATCAAGTCGATCTGCGTGAGGAGGTCATCGAACGTCCGTGACGCGAAGACGATGTCGAGGATGCCGGCGTCGTCCGCCTTGTAGACCTGGCGGGCGCGGGACGTGAGGTGGTCGTTGGCCACGCCGAGCTTGTACTCGGCGACCTTGAGCAGGTGCTGGTTACGGGTGATGCGGTCCTGCACGTCCCCGAGCCTGGCGGCCGCCTCGTTGTACCGCTCGACCGCCATGTCCGACTGCTCGTAGACCTGGCTGAGCTGCGCCTGCACGGCCGCGAGCCTGGCCTTCTTGGCCTTGATGGGGCCGGCCACCGCCGTGGTGGCGAGGACGAGCAGGACGAGGAGCGAGATGAGACCGAGGAAGGTGGCCTTGCGGATGGGGGTCAAGCGGATCGCCTCCTTCGCGCCGGTGGACGCACGGTCCCTGGCCCGGCGCCGGGCTTGAGCTTGGCACGGTAGCACCCGGCGCCGTCCGGGGCAAACCGCGCGGCGTCGCGGCGAGGCGGAGCGTGCGTCGGGCGAGCGCGCATCTCCGCGCGTCAGCTGCGGTTGTAGAAGCCGGGCGAACGCACCGCGGAGGCGACGTCGCCGTGGACGTCCACGGTGTGCGCCGCGACCAGCAGGACATCCTTGCCGATGTGCTGCAGCGCGCCCTCGACGGCGTAGGCGAGCCCGCTGCAGAAGTCCGTCAGGCGGCCAGCGAGGTCGGGGTCGCAGTCGTGGAAGTCGACAAGGACGGGGATGCCGGCGCGGACGCTGTCGGCGATGGTCTGCGCCGCCTCGAAGCTCTCCGGCCTGATCAGCTCGAACGCCAGCCGCGGGCGGCCCACCAGCTCCAGCGGACGCGGCGCCGGCTCCCGGTCCCACCCGGGCACGGCGACGCGGGGTTCGTGGCCGTGGTACCGGTCGTCGTGGGGGTCGCGCGCTGAGACCATGCTTCCTCCGGTAGGTCGGACGTGTATCCATCTTCGTTCGGCGCGGCGCCGCGGTTCGCCTGCCTCCGACCCGGGTAGGGCTTAACTCCACCTCCCCGATGGCCGGACGACGACGCGACCCTGCAGGAGGCGCGATGGAGGACCTGTGGCTACTCCTCGTCCTGGCCTGCGTCCTCGTCCTCGTGAGCATCCTGGCGAGCAAGGCGTCCGGACGCTCGGGCGTGCCGGCGCTGCTGCTCTTCCTCGGCATCGGCATGCTCGCAGGCTCGGAGGGGATCGGCGGCATCTACTTCGACAACGCCGAGCTCGCCCGCGCCGTCGGCGTGGTCGCCCTGGCGTTGATCCTCTTCTCCGGCGGCCTCGACACGCGCTGGGACGCGATCCGCCCCGTGCTCGGCCGCGGCGTCGTCCTCGCCACGGTGGGCACGGTCGCCACGGCCGGCCTCGTCGGCGGCCTCGTGCTGCTGGTCACGGACCTGTCCCTGCTCGAGGCGCTGCTGCTCGGCGCGGTAGTGTCGTCCACGGACGCGGCGGCCGTCTTCTCGGTCCTGCGCGCGCGCAAGGTGCAGCTGCCGTCGCCGGTGCGCAACCTGCTCGAGCTGGAGTCGGGCGCCAACGACCCGATGGCGGTGTTCCTCACCGTCAGCCTCATCGCGCTGATCACCGGGGAGGGCGGATCGCCGCTGGACCTCGCCTGGTCGTTCGTCCTGCAGATGGGCCTCGGCGCGCTGCTCGGCTACGCGCTCGGGCGCGCCATGGCCTGGGTCATCAACCACATCGGCCTGGACCACGACGGTCTCTACCCCGTGCTCAGCCTCGCGCTGCTGCTGCTCACCTTCGGTCTCACGTCCTATGTGGGCGGCAGCGGCTTCCTCGCCGTCTACATCGCCGGCGTCGTCATGGGCGGCCGTGCCTACATCCACAAACGCAGCCTCACCCGTTTCCACGACGGCCTCGCGTGGCTCGCGCAGATCGCCATGTTCCTGACGCTCGGCCTGCTCGTCTTCCCCAGCCGGATCGTCCCGCTGATGGGCGTCGCCGTGCTCATCGCCGCGTTCCTGACGCTCGTCGCCCGGCCGCTCAGCGTGTATCTCTCCCTGCTCGGATCGCGGTTCAGCCTCCGCGAACAGACGCTGATCGGCTGGGCCGGCCTGCGCGGCGCCGTGCCGATCATCCTCGCGACGTTCCCGCTGGTGGCCGGCGTGCGCGGCGGCGAGGAGCTCTTCAACATCGTCTTCTTCATCGTGCTGGTCTCGACGCTGGTGCAGGGGACGACGATCCCCGCGGTGGCGCGGTGGCTGCGAGTGGAAGGGCCGGCCTACGAAGCGGAGCCGGTCTGGGCCGGCGAACCCGTGCGGCGCGACCTCGTCGAGTACCGCGTGCCCGAAGACTCGCCCGTCGTCGGCCGCCAGGTGGCGCAGGCCGGGCTGCCCGCCGGAGCCGACGTGG
>JBLMXT010000345.1:0-5428 GCA_050257915.1 Deltaproteobacteria bacterium | reverse complement strand
GCAGGGCACGCCCACGCGCCCGGCCAGCGTCTGCAGCTGGTCGATGGCCGCCGGGCGGTAGACGTCGGCGGCGATGAGCACCGGCTGCTTGCCGTCCTTCTTGAGCAGCCTGGCGAGCTTGGCGCAGGTCGTGGTCTTGCCCGAGCCCTGCAGCCCGGCCATCAGGACGACGGTCGGCGGATGGCCGCTGAACGCCAGCTTGGAATCGCCGCTGCCCATGAGCGCGACGAGCTCCTCGTTCACGATCTTCACGACCTGCTGCGCCGGCGTGAGGCTCTCCATGACCTCGGAGCCGAGCGCGCGGTCCTTGACGTGCGCCACGAACTCGCGCACCACCTTGAAGTTCACGTCGGCCTCGAGCAGGGCGAGGCGGATCTCGCGCATCGCCGCGTCGATGTCCTCGGCGGTCAGCTTGCCGTGGCCCCTGAGGCCTTGCATGACGCCCTGCAGGCGTTCGGTGAGTGAGTCGAACATCAGGCTTCCTGGTCTCGTTACGGGACGTTCATCGTAGCACGCCCTCACTGCTCCCCTGAGTGGGCGGACGCCACGCAGCCTCGACGTCAGTCGACGAGGTCGAGCACCCAGAGGTCGTGCGGCAGGCCCGCGTGCACGACCGCGCGATCGAGGGTCATCCCCAGCTTCTCCGCGACGCGCCGCGAGCCCTCGTTGGTGGGGACGATGAGGGAGCACACACGGCGGACGCCGAGCCCCTCCGCGTGCGCGAGCACGGCGCGGGCGGCCTCCGTGGCGTACCCGCGCCCCCAGGCGCTGCGCTCGAGGTGCCAGCCGATCTCCACAAGGTCCTCGCCTTCGACCGTCCGGGCCACGAGCCCGCAGTCGCCGAGCAGCCGGCCGCCGTCCAGCAGCTCGACGGCGTAGAGACCGCAGCCCGAGCGCGCATACCCGTCCCGAGCCTTGGCGATCCACTCCCGCGCCCTCTCCAGAGTGAACGGCGCGGGATCCCACCAGAGCACCTCGGGACTCGCGAACGCACGCGCCAGCTCGGCCGCGTCGTCGTCCGCGAACGCGCGCACGACGAGACGGTCCGTGCGTTTCGGCAAGCTCACCCGGCGGCGTTGTCGCCGGCCGACTCGTAGCCCTCTTCGGAGCCGAAGATGGCGCGCGCGAAGACGTCCGGCTCGAACGGCCGCAAGTCCTCGAGTTGCTCGCCGACGCCGATGAGCTTGATGGGGATGCCGAGCGTCTCGTGGATGGCGACGACGATGCCGCCCTTGGCGGTGCCGTCGAGCTTGGTGAGCACGACGCCGCTGATGTCCACGGCCTGCTTGAACTCCTGCGCCTGGCGCAGGCCGTTCTGCCCGGTGGTGGCGTCGAGCACGAGGAGCGTCTCGTGCGGGGCGCCGGGCAACTGCTTCTCGATGACCCGGCGCACCTTCTCCAGCTCGCGCATGAGGTTGACCTGCGTGTGCAGGCGGCCGGCCGTGTCGACGAGCACGACGTCGGCGCCGCGCGAGCGCGCCGCGGCCACGCCGTCGAACACCACGGCCGCCGGGTCGGCGTCGGCGGCCTGTTTGACGATCTCGCAGCCCACCCGGTCGGCCCATTGGCTGAGCTGCTCCACGGCGGCGGCGCGGAACGTGTCGCCGGCCACCATGAGCGGCGTCTTCCCCATCTCCTTGAGCCGCCAGGCGATCTTGCCGATGGTCGTCGTCTTGCCGGTGCCGTTGACGCCGACCATGAGGATCACCGTCGGCTGGTGCGAGACGTCGATGCGCTGCAGCTCGGGCTCCTCCGGCCGCAGCAGCTCCGCGACCACGTCGGCGAGCTCGTTCTGGAACGGCTCCCTGGTCTCGATCTTCTTGGCGGTGCAGCGCTGCTCCAGCTCGTCGACGATCTTGATCGTCCCGTCGACGCCCACGTCGGCGGCGATCAGCATCTCCTCGGTCTGCTCGTAGAGCCGGCGGTCGACGCCGACGTACACGGCGCTCTTGAGCCCGTCCACGACGGCCCCCCGGGCCTTGCCGAGGTTGCGGCGCAGGCGGCCGAAGAGACCCCTGCGCTCCTGCGCTTCTTCTTCCAGGACCTCCGCCGGGACCTCCGCCTCGACGACGCCCTTGAACACCTCGTGCCACTCCACGCTGTCAGTCTCCCGTCAACGGCCGCCGGGGGCGGCCGGTCGCTTCACTCGGCCGGCGCGCCCGGCTGCGTCGCCCTGGCGCGCTCCTCCCGCTCGATCTCCTCCTCCGCCATGCGCGCGCTCACCACCTGGGATGCCCCGTCCTGCCCCATGGTCACCCCGTACAGCACGTCCGCGGCCTCCATGGTGCGCTTCTGGTGGGTGATGATCACGAACTGG
Source organism: Deltaproteobacteria bacterium (assembly GCA_050257915.1). GTDB lineage: Bacteria > Actinomycetota > Thermoleophilia > UBA2241 > UBA2241 > CAIXSE01. The sequence continues at coordinate 3,111 of JBLMXT010000345.1, read as the reverse complement.
GTGCGCTCCCGGTAGTCGCGCAGCAGCTGCACCAGGCGGCCGATGTTGACGTCGTCCAGCGCCGCCTCGATCTCGTCGAGCACGTAGAACGGGCACGGCCGCGCCAGCACGAGCGCCATGAGGAAGGCGATCGCCACCAGGGCGCGCTCGCCGCCGGAGAGCAGCTGCAGGCGCTTGCCCAGCTTCTTGGCCGGCTTGACCTCGACGGCCACGCCGCCCTGCGGGTGGTCCTCGTCGGGCTCCACCAGCTTGAGCTGGCCGCGACCGCCTGGGAACAGCACCGCCACCATGTGGCTGAACTGCTCCTGCACGGCGGCGAAGGTCGCCGCGAACTCGGCGTCGACCTGCGCCGTCAGCTCCTTGATGAGCGCGTCGAGGTCCTCCATGGACTTCTCCAGGTCGCGCCGCTGCTCGCGCAGGAAGGCGGCGCGCTCCGAGAGCTCCGCGCACTCGGCCTCGGCGAGCGGATTGACCGGTCCGATGCGCTCGCGGCGCCGGCTGAGGCGTTCGACCCGCTCCCTGAGCCCCGTCTCCTCGGCCGCGTCCGCCGGGGGCGCGAACCCCGCCTGGTCTATCTGCTCGCTCACCTCGTTGAGGCTCCCGGCCAGCTCGTGGCGGCGGTCCTCGAGCCTGGCGAGGGCGACCTGGACCTCGGTGCGGCGCTCGCCGGCGGTCTCCAGCCCGCGCCGCAGCTGGGCCTCGTCGTCGGCCAGCCGGCGGAGCCCACCGCGCTCCAGACCGGCGCCCTCGTCGTCGCCCACGTCGAGCTGCGCGATCAGGCGCGTCGAGTGCGCCCGGAGGGCGCCGGTGCGCGCCTCCACCGCCGCGCAGGCGGCGCGCACGTCCGGGATGCCGGCGAGGCGCCCCTCCAGCTCTTCCAGGCGCTCGCGGTCGGCCGCGGCGCGGCGGCGGGCGGCCTCGCGCTGCTCGGCGGCACGCGCGGCGACGGCACGGCGCTCCTCGAGCTCCACGCGGCGCCGGGTCACGAGGGCGAGCGACGCCGAGTGCGCGGCCTCGGACCGGTGCAGCGCCGCCTCGGCGTCGGCGGTGGCCGGCCGCAGCTGCTCGGTCTGCAGCAGCGCGTCCGCCGCCGCCGCGTCGGCCGCCTCCTTGCCGGCGGCCGCCTCGGCCAGCTCGGCGGCGATGCCCTCCACGGCGCGCCGGTCGCGCTGCAGGTGATCCTCGAGGTCGCGGCGGCGGGAGCGCACCTGGGCCAGCGCGCGCTCCGCCGTCTCCGCGGCGATGCGTGCCCCGCGGTCGGCCGCCGCCGCCGCGTCGGCCGCCTCGCGCGCCGCGGTCAGGCGGCTCGCGGCCAGCTGCAGGGCGGCCTCCTCGCGGGCCTCGCGCGCCGACACCGCGGCGAGCTTCTCGCCCAGCCGCTCCAGCGACGCGCGACGCTCGAGCAGAAGGGCCGCGGGGACGCCGGCGGCAAGCCCGATCTGGCCCTCGGCGGGGCGGTAGTACTCGCCCGCCCGCGTGACCGCCAGACCGGTGAACTCGGCCGGCACCGCGCGCAGATCGTCCACGATCACGACGTCGGCCAGAGCGCCCTCGAGACCCTCGTGGCCGCCGAAGCTCACCTTGTCGGCGAGCGGGGCGGCGCCGGGGAACGCCGTGGACGGCCTCCTGCGCGCCGGCACCACGAGGCGGACGAGACTGACGCCGGCACGCTTGAGCGCGTCGAGCAGCGACCACTGGTCCACGCCGGCCGGCACGGCCAGCGCGCCGGAGAGCTGCGCGAGCGCGGCGGCCAGGGCGCGCTCGTAGCCCGGCTCGCACGAGACGCTGCCGGCGAGCGAGACGGTGCCGGGGAACTCGCCGGCGACCTCGAGGACCTCGCCGCCGACGTCCTCCATGTCGAGCAGCGCGGCGCGCAGGTGGTCGGCCTCGGCCTCCAGCGCGCGCCGCTCCATGAGCGTCGCGCGGTGCGCCTCCTCGGCGGTCGTGACGTCGCGGGCCGCGTCGGCCACCGTCGCCGCCGCAGCGGACGCGCCCGCCTCGGCGGCGCGCAGCTGCTCGCGGGCGACCGCCTCCGCCTCCGCGGCCTCGCGCTCTTCCCCGGCCTTGACCGCGACTTCCGCGCTCATCGCCGCGTGCTGCGCGCCGAGACGCTCCTGCTCGCCGCCGAGCGCCTCCGCGCGTCGCTCGAGCCGGGCCGCCGCGGACAGCGCGCTCTCGCGCTCCACGGCGAGCCTGTCGAGCGCGACCCGGCGCTCCGTCATCGTCGCCCGCGCGGCCTCGAGCTCGGCCGCCGCGGCGGCGTACCCGGCCTCGGCGGCCTCGAGCTCGGCGACCAGGCGCCGCTCCTCCTGCGGCCACGCGTCGTCGTCGCGCTCCTCCGGCCGCCCGGCGAGCTCGGCGACCAGGCGCTCGCGTTCCGCTGTCGCCGCGCGCTCGACCTCGTCCAGCAGGTGCCGGCGCTGCTCGGCGAGCCGGCGCACGCTCTCGAGCCGTCCGTCGAGCACGCGCGCGCGCAGCAGCCGGCGAGCGCTGCGCTCCCGCTCCGCCAGCCGGCGGGCGAACGCCTCCTCCTCGCGCGCCCGGGCGGCGGCCACGCGCGCAAGACCCTCTTCGTGCGTCGCCCGCTCCGCGTCGATCGCGGCGAGCTCGTCACGCCGTGCCTGCAACTCGGCGTCGAGGGCGAGCAGGTCACCGGTAAGCAGGCGGCCCCTGGCCTCGGCGATCTCGCCCTCCACGGTGCGCAGCTGCTCGGCCGCCGTCGCCTGACGGCGCAGCGGCGCCAGCTGCGACCCCACCTCACGCTCCAGGAGCAGGGCGCGTTCGAGGTTGCGCCGCACCTCGCGGAGCTTGAGCTCCGCGCGCTCGCGGCGCCGTTTGTAGGCGCCCAGGCCGGCGGCCTCCTCGATCTGGCTGCGCCGGTCCTCCGGCTTGCCGGCCAGGAACGACTCCACCTTGCCCTGGCCGATGATGGAGTGCAGCTCCTTGCCCAGGCCGACCTGGGCGAGCAGCTCGACGACGTCGGTGAGCCGGCAGGTGGACTGGTTGATGGAGTACTGCGACGAGCCGTCGCGCGCCACGCGGCGCATGACGCTCACCTCGGGCGTAGGCAGCGGCAGGGCCCCGTCGGCGTTGTCGAAGGTGAGCTCCACC
>JBLMXT010000344.1:0-3012 GCA_050257915.1 Deltaproteobacteria bacterium | reverse complement strand
CCAGGCCGGTGTAGGCGTAGGCGCGCACGAGGTCGCGACCGGCCGTGGCCGACTTGAGGAGGGTCACGTAATCGATGTCCACTCCGGCCGCCTTGGCGGCATAGAAGATGTTCGCCACGTCCACGAAGACGGCGACGTTCTTGCTCACGCAGGACTCCTGTGTGCTGCGGGCCGCGAGCCGCGGCGCCGCGTGGGGGGACGCCCGTCGCGACGGTCGCGTCCGGGGGTCATCCCCATCGCGCATCGCGATCCCGGCATCCGGTCGTTGCTGATGTGTCGGTCTCCTTCGACGGCAGCCCGCAGATGGTGCTGGCGTCCGATCACGACTGAGTCTCTCCGAATGAGAGGAGCCGTCTCGCCCAGCGGGCGTCCCGGCCGTCCCCGAGCGCGCCGCACCGGGTGTTCCAGGGCCACAACGTGAGGCCGCTGTCCGCACACGCCCGGGGCGCTCGTGGCGTCTCACATTCGTACGACGCAGCAGCATGATACTGGACAGCGGCCCGATGCGAGCCCTGCGGGTCCTGCGACCCGTACGCGCCTCCGGAGGGGGCGCCTCCGGAGGCGCCGCCCTGGCGGCCCGGTGCGTCCTGTCAACGCCCCGCTGGCTGGACCCTCGGGCGTGCTCAGTGGCACGCTCGTCAGCGTCACCGAAACGATGCCGCCGCGCAACCTTGCGCGCGCCGCGGCACGGACTATCATGTCGCAACGCTTGAGCGGCCAAGAGGTTTCGGGCCTGCTCGTCGGAAGGTCATGTCCGGGAGGAGCCCGGGTCACCGGCAGCTCGCCGGTCCCTGGCGGAGACGACCGGTCGGATGGCTGCCGCACGGGGAGGCCAGTGCCGACGGGCCTGGACTGACCAGCGCCGTCTCTCGGCGCGTCAGACACGAAGGAGGAGTACCGGAGCATGATGAGGAAGAGCCTTGGCGTCTTCGCCGCGGCAGGCCTGCTGGCCGTTGCCGTCGCGGGGCCCGTTTCCGCCCAGGCGCCAGAGGATCCCCTCGGCGTCGTCGAGATCCCGCCCGGAGAGCCGGTCGTCGTAGCCGGGTGGGGCGTCCTCTCGGGGGCCGATGCCTCGCTCGGCCAGGACTGGATCAACTCCCTGATCATCGCGGCGAACGATCGCAACAACGAGATCAAGGGCCACCCCATCGAGATCGTCACCGAGGATGCCGGCTGCACGCCCGAGGGCGGCGCGACCGCAGCCGCCAAGCTGGCCTCCAACCCGCAGCTCGTGGGCCTCATCGGCTCGGCCTGCTCGGATGAGACCGTGGGCGGCATCGCGGCGATCACCAACGCGGGCCTGACGACGATCTCGCCCTCGAACACGCGACCCGTCCTGACCGACCCGGCCCGCGGACCGGAGTACGCCGGCTACCTGCGCACCGCCTTCAACGACGCCTCGCAGGGCAAGGCCGTGGCCGACTTCGTCTTCAACGAGCTGGGGCTCACCAAGGCCGCCACCATCCACGACGGCTCGGCCTACGCCGAGGCCCTCACGGGCGTCTTCGCCGAGGCCTTCGCGGCGCTCGGCGGTGAGATCGTTGCCCAGGAGGCCGTGCAGAAGGGCCAGACCGACATGAAGCCGGTCCTTACCGCCGTCGCGGCAGCCGGCCCGGAGGCCATCTACTACCCCATCTTCACGGCCGAGGGTGGCTTCATGACCGCCCAGAGCAAGGAAGTGGCGGGCCTGGAGAACGTGGCCCTGATCGGCTCGGACGGCATGTTCTCCGCGGACATGGTCAAGGGCGCCGGCCAGGCGGCCCTGGGCATGTACCTCTCCAGCCCGGACTTCAGCGCCTTCCAGGTGGGCTACCAGGACCTCCTCGACAAGTTCAAGGCCAAGTTCGGCATCAACCCGCCGCAGGCCTTCCATGCCCACGGCTATGACGCCGCCAACATCCTCCTCTCGGCCATCGAGCAGGTCTCGGTGGAGGGTGAGGATGGCACGCTGTACGTCCCCAAGGGCGCTCTGCGTGACGCCATCTACGCCACCAAGGACTTCCCGGGCGTGACCGGCAGCCTGACCTGCACGCCGTCGGGCGACTGCGGTGCCCAGCTCATCGCCGTGTACCAGCTCGGCGAGCGAGAGGTGACCGAGGGCCAGTGGCCGCCCGAGGCGCCCATCTGGTCGTACTCCGGCTAGGAACGGACCCATCGGCGAGCCGGGCGGAGCCTCCGCCCGGCTCGCGCTGATCAGCCGCCGCCGGCCCCCGATGCAGCCGGCCGCGGCCACGACCATCTAGAGCGCGCATCGGATCGTCAGTCACGCGCCAGGGAGGACGATGACCAGGCCATGACGGCCCCAGCCACACCGAGGGACTACGGCGCCGCCGCACGCACCACGGCCAACGAGCGCATCCTCGACGGGGCCATCGCAGCCTTCCTGTGGGCCTTCCGCATCATCGTCGTCCTCATCATCGTGGTGGGCTCCTACCTGACCATCACGTCGGGCAAGTATTCGCTCGACACGTGGGTGGATCTCCTCGTGGACGGCGCCTCCCTGGGCGGCATGTACGCCCTCATCGCGCTGGGCTACACGATGGTCTACGGCATCCTGCGCATGATCAACTTCGCCCACGGCGACGTCTTCATGATCGGCGCCTTCGCCGGGTACTACACGGCCATCTTGCTGCGGAACATCGGCTTCCTCAACGCGAGCCCCCTCGCCTCGGTCGTCTCGATCGTGCTCATGATGATCGTCGCGGCCGTTGTGGCCGCGCTCGTGGCGGTGCTCATCGAACGCGTCGCCTACCGCCCGCTGCGGGCCTCGCCGCGGCTGGTCCTGCTCATCGCGGCCATCGGCGCCTCGTTCTTCCTGCAGTACACGATGCGCGGCATCGTGGGCGTGGGGGTCTTCGCCTACCCGGTCCCGACCATCCTCTCCGAGCCCGTGCCCCTGCCCATCGCCGAATCGCTGCGCCTCAAGTGGCTGGACGTCGTGGTGGTGGGTTCGGCGCTGCTGATGATGCTGAGCATGTACCTCTTCGTCATGCGCACGAAATTGGGCACGGC
>JBLMXT010000343.1:0-3290 GCA_050257915.1 Deltaproteobacteria bacterium | reverse complement strand
ACCTCGCCGTGGTCGCCAACCTGGCCGACCGCATCGCCGTGATGTACGCGGGCAAGGTCGTGGAGATCGGCACGCGCGACGAGCTGTTCGACCAGGGACACCATCCCTACACCCGCAAGCTGCTTGCCTCGATCCCGGACATCACCGGCGAGCGGGCCCTGCGCGGCATCCCCGGCTGGGCTCCGCGTCCGGGACGGCGACCCCCGGGGTGCTCGTTCACCCCGCGCTGCGACTGGGCGGTCGACAAGTGCAGCGAGCAGTTCCCGCCGGTGGAGGAGGTGAGCCCCGGCCATCGCGTGCGCTGCTGGCGCTACAAGGAGGTCGGCGCGCAGCACGCCGCGACGGACATCCACCTGCGCGACAAGTCGCTCTCGGCTCCGCGGGCAGAGGAGAAGCAGGTCATCAGCGTGCGCGACGTGACGGCGTACTACCAGCACAAGGAGACGCTGCACGACATCAACGCCAGCCTCAGCGAGCGGCTCTGCCTGTCGCTGGTCGGGGAGTCGGGGTCGGGCAAGACCACCCTGGCGCGCTGCATCGCCGGCCTGCATCCCCACAAGATCGTCGGCGACATCGAGTTCATGGGCAAGCCGCTGGCGCGCGACGCCCGCGGCCGGTCGCGCGCGACCCGGCAGGCGATCCAGTACATCTTCCAGAGCCCCTACAGCTCGCTCAACCCGCGCAAGACGATCGCCCAGATCCTGTCGCAGCCGCTCAAGGTCTTCTTCGACTTGTCGCGCGACGAGATGGAGGCGCGGATGGTGAAGGCGCTCGAGCAGGTGGCTCTCGACTCATCGTTGCTGAGCCGCTATCCGGACCAGCTCTCCGGCGGCGAGCGCCAGCGTCTGGCCATCGCACGCAGCCTCGCGGCCGAGCCGACCGTGCTGATCTGCGACGAGGTGACCTCCTGGCTGGACGTCTCCGTACAGGCGGCGATCATCGAGCTGCTGGCGGCTCTTCAGCGCGACATGGGCCTCTCGATGCTGTTCGTCACGCACAACCTCGCGCTGGTGCGCAGCATCTCGCAGGAGGTCGCCGTCATGAACGACGGCCGCATCGTGGAGTACGGGCTCGTGGACGCGGTGCTCGAGGACCCGCAGGCCGACTACACCAAGAAACTGCTGTCGGACACGCCGACGGTCTGAGCGGATCCCCGGGTCGCAGCCGCGGCCGCGAGCGCGACGCAACCGATGGTGACGTGAGGATCGGAGGACGCAGATGCGCGCGCGCATGACCTGGCTGGACGAGGGCGAGAAGACGACCTTCGTGCAAGAGGCACTGGGCATCCTCGAGCGCGTCGGCGTCGCGCTCAAGGGGTCCGCGGCCCTGCCGGTCCTCGCCGACCTGGGGGCAGAAGTCGACGCCGCCACCGGCGTGGTGCGCTTCCCGCCTGACCTGGTGCTCCGCGCCGTGGAGGCGTGCCCCCGCCGTGTGCTCTTCGCGGGCGCGTCGCCCGAGCACGACGTGGTGCTGGACGAGGGCGAGCCGGCGCACTTCTGCTCCTCGGGCTGCGCCGCCTTCGTGCTCGACCACGAGAGCGGCGTCAAGCGCCCCTCCACCCTGACCGACCTGCAGGCGGCGACGATCCTGCTGGACGAGGTGCCCGAGGTCGACGTGCTGTGGACGACCATCACCGCGAACGACGTGCCGGTCGAGGTCCGCGAACTCGTCGTCTGTTACGTCGTGCTCGCCGAGGCGCGGAAGCACGTCACCTTGGTCGACAGCCCGTCACAGGCGGAGCCGCTGCTGCGGATCATGGACATCGTCTCCGGCGACGCCGAGGCGTTCCGTGCGCGGCCGCGCTTCAGCACGCTGCTCACGGCCGCGTCGCCGTTGCGCATCGACGGCCCGCTCCTCGACTTCCACGCGGCCACGGCCGCGCGCGGCGCCCCCGTGGAGGTCTACACCGTGCCGATGGCCGGGGCGACCTCGCCCGTGACCCTGGCGGGGACCATCGTCCAGGGGCTCGCGGAGTTCCTCGCCGTCGCCACCGCGCTGCAGGCGCTCGCGCCCGGTGCCCGCGCCGTCATGGGCGTCTCGGGCGCCACCATGGACATGCGCTCGGCCGGCGTCTCGTACGCCGCCCCCGAGTGCGCGCTCATGAACGTCGCCTGCGTGGAGCTCGCGCACCACCTCGGCGTGCCGGCGGCCGTTCCCGGCCTCGCGACCGACGCCAAGTACGCGGGCGTGCAGGCCGGCTACGAGAAGGCGCTCAAGGGCCTCGCGACCGCCGGCGTCGGCGCCGACGTGCTGAGCGGCGGGGTCGGGATGATCGACTCGGTCAACACCTTCTTCCTGCCGCAGGTGGTGGTGGACGCCGAGGTCATCGGGATGATCCGCCGCGTGCTCGGCGAGGTGGACACGGGACGCGACGAGATGCTGCTCGACATGATCGCTCGCGTGGGCATCGGCGGCGACTTCCTCAAGGAGAAGGAGACGTCGCGGCGGCTGCGGGCCGGGGAGCACTTCGCCCCCGTCGTCTCGACGCGCCAGGCCTACGACCAGTGGGTCGCCGACGGGCGCGATGAAGTGGCGAGGTCCAGGGAGCGCATGGACGTGCTTTTCGCCGCCCGCGCCGAGCGCGGCCGGCCGCTGGCCGGCGACACGCTGGCGGAGCTCGCCGGCGTGTGCGGGGTCACGCAGGACATGGCCCGCGCGCTGGGCCACTGATCGCGGACGGCAAGCACCCGACACTGGCGTCTACCCACCCGGGTGGATATACTTGTCTGGCCCCGAATGGGCGCACGATGTGTGGGACCGTGAGGGACCCTCGCGGTGGACTGGTGGAGCAGCGCCGGCGCCGGCGGGAGCCGGACCGGCCGGACCGATGCGATCGCCGCCGGCGGTGGCAAGGGAGGCGCAATGGCAGACGTGCCGTACACACCCGATCAGGGGTCGCTCGACGCCGACTTGGCGAACCACCTGTGGCCCCCCTTCACGCAGATGCAGGGCCTCAAGCCCGTCATCATGGAGCGCGCCGAAGGAGCGCTCGTCTGGGACACCGAGGGCAACGAGTACATCGACGCCTTCGCCAGCCTGTGGACGGTCAACGTCGGGCACGGGCGCACGGAGATCCACGACGCCATCAAGGCGCAGATGGAGAAACTCTCCATCTACCACATCTTCCAGATCGCCAACGAGCCGGCGATCAAACTCGCCGCCAAGGTGGCGGACCACATGCCCGGCGACCTCAACCACGTGTTCCTCACGCTGGGCGGGGGAGAGTCGGTGGAGACCGCCGTCAAGATGGCGCGGCAGTACTGGCGCAACAAGGGCAAGGGCACCAAGTA
>JBLMXT010000342.1:0-3628 GCA_050257915.1 Deltaproteobacteria bacterium | reverse complement strand
AGTGACTGTGCCTTGAGGCGCTGCTGCCAGAGCGGCGTCCGGCGCCCCGGGTAGGCGCGCGGGATGAGCAGCGAGCGCGCGGCGTTCTCGCGGAACCGGGCCCCGAACAGGGCGCTGGCGCCGAGCTCGGCGACCACCAGGTCCTCAACCTCGTCGGGCTCGACCAGCACCAGCTCGGCGCCGGGCGGGTCATCGGCGTCGGGCAGGTGGACGATGATGCCGTCGTCCGACCAGATCGCGTCCGCCTCAAGGCCGAACTGGTCGCGGATGCGCGCCGACAGGGCCAGCGCCCACGCCGCGTGCACGCGGCCGCCGTAGGGAGAGAGCACGCACAGCCGCCAGTCGCCGATCTCGTCGCGGAAGCGCTCGGCGACGAGCGTGCGGTCCGACGGCACCACGCCGGTCGCGGCCTCCTGCTCGCGCAGGAAGGCGAGGAGGTTGGAGGCGGCGCGCTCGTCGAGGTCGTACTCGCGGCGCAGCTCGTCCTCGTCGCGGCGCACGGCCTCGCGCGCGAACGCGCCGATGGCCGCGCCCAGCTCACGGGGGCGCCCGACGCCCTCCCCGTGCCAGAACGGCACCGCGCCGGGCACGCCGGGCGCCGGCGTGACGACGACGCGGTCGCGCGTGATCTGCTCGATGCGCCAGGAGGTGGCGCCGAGCAGGAACGTCTGCCCGGCGCGGGCCTCGTACACCATCTCCTCGTCGAGCTCGCCGACCCGGCGGCCGTCCGGCAGGTTGACGCTGAACAGGCCGCGGTCCGGGATGGTCCCCGCGTTGGCCACCGCGAGCGCCCGCGCCCCGGGCCTGGGCCTGACGGTGCCGGCCAGCCGGTCCCACACGATGCGCGGCCGCAGCTCTCCGAACTCCTGCGACGGATAGCGGCCGTCGAGCATGTCGAGCACGTTCTCGAGCTGCCGCCGCTCCAGCTCGGCGTAGGTCCACGTGCGCCGGAAGAGGGCGTGGAGCTCGTCGACCGCCACGCCCTCCTCCCCGGCGCTCGCGGCGATGGCCACGACCTGCTGCGCCAGCACGTCGAGCGGGTTGCGCGGCACGACCGTGGTCTCGATGAGCCCCTCGCGCATGCGCCGCGCCACCACGGCGCACTCGAGCAGGTCGGCGCGGAACTTGGGGAAGATGCGTCCGTGCGAGACCTCTCCCACGCCGTGCCCGGCGCGGCCGATGCGCTGCAGCCCGCGCGTCACCGACTTGGGGGACTCGACCTGGATGACGAGGTCCACGGCGCCCATGTCGATGCCGAGCTCGAGCGACGAGGTGGCGACCAGGCACGGCAGCGTCCCCGCCTTGAGCAGGTCCTCGATGACGAGGCGCTCCTCCCGCGCGAGCGACCCGTGGTGGGCGCGCGCGATCTCGCGCGGGGTCTCCCCCGCCGCCTCCGCCTCCTGCGCCGCCAGGTCGTTCAGCCGCAGCGCGATGCGCTCGGCCGCGCGCCGGTTGTTCACGAAGACCAGCGTGGACCGGTGCTCGTGCACCAGGCGCAGGAGCTCCGGGTAGATCGCCGGCCAGATGCTGCGCCTCGTGGCCTCACCGCCGGGGACGGGGTCGAGCTCGAGCGGCGCGTCCGGCTCCACCATGGACTCGACCGGCACGTGGATGCGCAGGTCAAGGGGCTTGCGGACGCCGGCGTCGACGACCGTGCACTCCCGGCCCGGCCCGACCAGGAAGCGGGCGACCTCGTCGAGCGGCTTCTGCGTCGCCGAGAGGCCGATGCGCTGCACGTCGCGGCCCGCCTGCCCGGCGAGCCGCTCCAGCGTCACGGCCAGGTGCGCCCCGCGCTTTGTCTGGGCCACCGCGTGGATCTCGTCGACGATCACCCACTGCGTGCCGGCGAAGAGTTCCCGCGCCTGCGACGTGAGCATGAGGTACAGCGACTCGGGCGTGGTGATGAGGATGTCCGGCGGGGTGCGCAGCATCTCCCGCCGCTCGCGCTGGGGCGTGTCGCCGGTGCGGACCGCGACGCGCACGTCGGCGCCGATGCCGCGCAGCGGCGCCTTCAGGTTGCGCTCGACGTCGTACCCCAGGGCCTTGAGCGGCGAGATGTAGACGAGGCGGAGCGCGCGCTCCCGCGGTTCCGGCGGCGGCGGTTCCGCGACCAGGCGGTCGAGCGCCCACAGGAAGGCGGCGAGCGTCTTGCCCGACCCGGTGGGCGCCGAGACCAGCGTGTGCGCGCCGGCGGAGATGGCCGGCCACGCCTGCACCTGCGCGGGCGTGGGCTCCGCGAACGCCCGCGCGAACCACGCACGGACCTGCGCGGTGAACGGGGCGAGGGCGGGATGTACGGCCGGCGTGGTCATGTGCACTGTGGATGCCCGCAGGCCGGGCAAGCATCACACGGCGCGGAGACGGACGACACCACGCACGCCCATCGGCAAACGCTCGTCAGAACGGGCGACCGGCGAGAGGATGAGACGGCACAGTCACTTCCTCGGAGGGAGGAGCCATGGCAGGCAGCGTTTACAAGGTCATCGAGATCATCGGCACCAGCGACACGTCGTGGGAGGAGGCGGCGAAGACCGCCGTCGAGGAGGCGGCGGGGCATCTCGAGGACCTGCGCGTCGCCGAGATCGTGCAGCTCGACATGCACATCGTCGACAACAAGGTCGCCGCCTACCGGGCCAAGGTGAAGGTCTCGTTCAAGTACCACAAGGACGCGTGAGCCGGAGGGCCGGAGCGCCTCCGGCGGACGCTCTGTCGCCGGCGGCGCCGGCCCACACAGCCCCAGGACCTCACGGACGGCGATCAGAGGTAGCCGCCTTCCGCGGGCGGGAGTCGCTCGTACTGCGGCGAGGACACGACCAGACGGGTGATGTAGGCCGCCAGTTCGTGCAGGGCCTGAGCGCGGCCGTCGTCCGCGTAGTATCCGCCGCTCCATTCCACCGTCTTGCTGCCCTGGTGGGTGACCACCGTGAGGGAAGCACTGTTCTCGAAGCCCGCGGGTGGCTCGAACCGCGGCCCACTCCCGTGCGACACGTAGTGGGCCGGGTAGGACCAGAAGTCGATCGCCGCTACCCGCCGGGCGATGTCCGCAACCTCGGCGGAGTCGAGCCGGAACGGGACGGTGAGCGGCGAGGCAAGGACCATGTCCTTGGTGAAGGTACCATGCACCGTATCCAGCACGTTCTTCGGCTTGTGGGGGCCCCAGGAGAACACGAACCCCTTGACGAGCGGCTCGCCGGGAGCCGGCGACCGTGAGGGCGACGGAGCGCCGCCGCAGCCGCTCAGGACGACGACCGCGCCGAGTACCGTGAGAAGAATGCCCCGGCAGGTCATGGCGCGCCTCCATTGCCCGATGCCCCGCGCGGCCGCCGTGGGATCGCGGCCGCCACGCCAGGGAGACGCGCGGCCCGCCCGTCCGGTGCGCGGCCCGGACTCAGACGCCGGCGCTGGCGCGCATCAACGCGGTGACGGCCCCCGGGACGAAGTGCTGCAGGAGCGCGCCGCAGCAGGCGAAGATGTAGTCGCGGTCCAGGGCGACGCGCGCGTCCGCCGGCGGCAGCAGGCGCTCCCCGCCGCCGCCCTTCGCGCGCGTGTCCGCGAGCACGGCCTCGCCGCCGGGCAGGCGCGTGAGCGCGCCACCGGTGCCGATCACGAGCCGGCAGGCGGTGAGGTC
>JBLMXT010000341.1:0-4890 GCA_050257915.1 Deltaproteobacteria bacterium | reverse complement strand
CGCGGCGCCGAACACGGCCACCTTGGCCGCCGTGGCCTGCGCGCTCGCGAGTTGCTCGAGGTGCGTGTCCAGTCCGGCCGTGAAGAGCAGGAGGATCACGCCGAGCTCGCCGAGCGCCTCGAGGAACTCGGACTGGTGCACGAGGCCGAGCAGCGCCGGGCCGAGGATCGCGCCGGCGAGGAGCTCGCCGATGATCGCCGGCTGCTTGACGGACTGGAACATCCAGCCGAGGAGCCGCGCGCCGGCGAACGCCAGGAAGATCTCCAGCAGGATCTTGGTCGTGTCTTCCATGACGAGCCTGAGTATATAGTCCGTACGTACGGCTCGATTGCCCGTGACGTGTTGCTCGCCGGAGGTGGCCGGGCGCCGTGAACGACACCCAGGGTTCGCTCCTCTATCTCTCTCGTGACGACCTCGAGGCGCTCGGCGTGACCATGCTGGAGGTCGTCGACGCCGTCGAGGCGGGCTGCGCCGACAAGGGCAGGGGAGAAGTGGTCATGCCGCCCAAGCTCAGCCTGCACGGCGTGGGCGACGCCTACGCGCAGGTCATGGCGGCGACGCTGCCGGGAGACGGTGGGCTGGGCGCCAAGTGGGTCACCCTGTTCCCTCAGAACGCCGGCCGCGGCTTGCCGGTCACCAACGGCCTGGTCGTGCTCAGCGACCCGGTGACGGGGCTGCCGGCGGCGGTGATGGATGCAGCCACCGTGACGGCGTGGCGCACAGGCGCGAGCGTGGGTGTCGCGGCGCGCCACCTGGCGCGCCCGGACGCCGCGACCGTGGGCGTGCTCGGCGGCGGCGTCCAGGCCCGGGCGTCCGTGCGGGCGCTCGCGGCCGTGCTGCGCGGGCTGCGGGAGGTGCGCTGCCACGACGCCGTCGCCGCGGCCGGCGAGACGTTCGCCGCCGTCCTCGGCGCCGAGCTGCCGGACGTGCGCTTCACGACGGTCGCCGCGGCGGAGGACGTCGTGCGGGGCGCCGCCGTTGTCGTCACGGCCATCACCATGACGGCGGAGATCCGGCCGCCGCTCGGCCCCGGGCTGCTCGAGCCCGGGGCGCTGGCGGTGGCCCTCGACTACGACGCCGCCTGGAGTGCGCCGGCCATGAGCGAGTGCGACCGGTTCTACTGCGACGACACGGCGACCGTGCGGGCGACGCAGGCGGCCGGCGTGCGTCTTGCGGGCATCCCCCAGGAGGTCGCCGGCGATCTCGGCGAGCTGGCGGCGGGCCTCATCGACGGCCGCGAGACGCCGGACGAGCGCCTGTTCTGCCTCAATCTCGGGATGGCGCTCGAAGACGTGGTGACCGGCGAGCTCGCGCTGCGCCGCGCCCGCGAGCTCGGCGCAGGACGGGAGTTGCCGCTCTAGGAGCCGAGCGAGAAGCGGCGCCGCTCGCGCAGCGCGCCGCTGGCGGCCTCCTCGACGAGGAGCACCTCGGTGGCGCGGGCCGCGAGCGGCAGGAGCGGCGCGAGCGCCGCCTCGATCGCCGCGCGGTCCGCCGGCGCGGGGTCGACGGCGACCACCACGTGGGGCGCGACGTCCTCGTAGGCGCCGCCGAACGGCGGGCACTCGGGCCACTCGTCCCAGAACAGTCGCGTGAGCGCGGCGAACGGCTCCGCCGGCTCGGGCACGAGGACGACGGCGTCGGCGAGCTCGGCGATGCGCGTGAGCGCGAACGTGAAGGCGGGTACGCCGGCCAGCAGCCCGTCGAGCCGGCCCTCCACGGCAGCGTCGACGGCGTCCACGGGCAGGAACGGCCACAGTGCGGTGACGTGCGGCGGCAGAGACCTGCCGGCGGCGGGCAGCCGTTGCCGCCACGGCGCGAGCAGCAGCCGCGCCGCCTCGACGGGGACGATCAGGCCGGTGGAGGGCGGACGGCTCACGCGTGCCTCCGCGTGCTGCGGCCGCTCATCACTCCGGCCCCTCTCGCAACGCAGGGTGCCGCTCGCGCAGCGCGCGCAGCAGGCCGAAGCAGCCGGTGAGCATCATGTCGCCGTGCGGCGCCGCGAACTCGACGGGCAGCTCGCTGCCGGCGAGCATCCCGCGGCGCGGCCCGGTGACGACGAGCGGAAGGCGGAGCGGGTCGCCGTCCGCGGCTCCCGGGGCGAGCACGGCGCCGTGGCCGTGGTCGGCGCGCACCTCCTCGCTCTCGAGGTCGCCGGCCAGCCAGCGGCGCAGGCGGAGCTCGAGGCCGGGCCCGTCGATGGCCGAGGTGTGGTGCTCGAACACGCCGGCCACGCGGCCGTCCAGCGCCAGCAGGCACACCGTGTGGCCGTTGCCGATGTTGACGAGGACGGCGTCCTCCACCTCGTGCGGCAGAGCTCCGTAGAGCGCCGCCGGCCCGGTGTCGGCTACGAGCGCGGGCGCGCCTGCGGCCAGGGACGTGGCCGCGTCCCCGGCGGCGCGCAGCCGGGTCAGCGGCGGCGGCACGTCCGCCGGCGCGTAGAAGAGCTCACCGATGGGTCGCCGCTCGGCGACCGCCTGCCGCCACAGCGCGAAGCGCAGGACGCGGTTGGAGCCACCGGGCGCGTAGCCGTGGTCCTGGACGGCCACGGCCACAGCGGCGAACTCCGGTTCGGCGCCGAGCAGGCGCAGGGCCTGGGTGAGCGCCGCCGCATCCAGGTCGCCGCAGGCGACCTCCACGGCGGCGCCGGCCGGCAGGCGCCGCAGCACCTCGGCGGCGGCGCCCTCGCCCACCACGCGCGCGCCGAGTGCGCGCACCCGCTCAGGGTCGTCGGCGAAGCTCGCCGCCGCCGTCTCGGTGGCCACGAACGCGTGCCCTGCGGCGAGGTGGTCTTTCATCGCCGCGGTGACGGCGCCGCCGCCCATGACCGGCCCGCGGAAGACCACCGTCTGGCCGCGGGCCGTCGCGGCGGCGATCCGCGCCCCCGCGATCTGGGTCGCCGAGGGCACGACCAGCTTGACCGCGTTCTCGAGCGGCTGGCCGGGTCGCGTGAACAGGACGTCGCTGGTGCCGGCGCCCACGTCGATCGCGAGGACGCCGGCGGGCTGTACTGGGGAGGTCACGGCGGGGGGAGGAGCACCCGGAGCGGGCCTCAGGCGGTCCGCCGGGTCGGGACGCGGCTGAAGCGCAGCTTCCAGACGTTCTTCATCGCCTCGACCACGATGTCGTTGCTCATCTTGCTCTCGCCCACCTTGCGGTCGACGAAGATGATGGGCAGCTCGACCACCCTGAACCCCAGCTTGTACACGCGGTAGGTCATCTCGATCTGGAAGCCGTAGCCCTTGGTGTCGACGGTGTCGAGGTCCACGGTCTCGAGGACCGCGCGGCGGAAGCACTTGTAGCCGCCGGTCAGGTCGCGCAGCGGCAGGCCGAGGATGGCCTGCGCGTACAGGCAGCCGCCGCGGCTGATGATCTTTCGGGAGAGGCCCCAGTTCTCGACCCCGCCGCCTCTGACGTAGCGCGAGCCGAGCACGAGGTCCGCCCCCTGGTCTATGAGCCGGAGGAAGTGCGGCAGGTAGGTGGCGTCGTGGCTGAGGTCTGCGTCCATCTCGAAGATCCGCTCGGCGCCCATGGCGAGGGCCTCGCGAAAGCCGGCGATGTACGCCTTGCCGAGACCCTCCTTGCCCGCCCGGTGCATGACGCTGACGTCGGGCACCACCTGCGCCAGCTCGTCGGCCAGGTCGCCGGTGCCGTCGGGCGAGTTGTCGTCGACGATGAGCGTGTGCAGCTGGACCCCGTGACCGTCCGCGACCTCGCGGATGCGGCCGAGGGCGTGACGCAGGTTCTCGCGCTCGTTGTAGGTGGGGAGGACGATGACGTTCACGGTGCGGCAAGTATAACGCCCGCCGCTGCCCTCCGTCCGGACCGCCTGGTAGGGTGCTCCGTGCCCGCCCCCCGTGTGCTCTTCGGCACATACCCTTACTCTCGAGTAGAGGGTGAGGGTAGCCAGTCTCAAATCGATCTGGCGACGGGGCCAAGGACGGTTGCGGGCGGGCGCGAATACACTATAGTGGTGTCCGCACTGACGGGGGGCACTACATCTTGTGGTGAGGTCGAGGTCTCATGCGTTGTCCTTTCTGTACCAGCGAGAACAGTAAAGTCGTCGATTCGCGCGACTCCGAGGCGGGTGACGCGATCCGGCGCCGCCGCGAATGCCTCGCGTGCGCGCGGCGGTACACGACCTACGAACGCATCGAAGAGGTACCGCTCGTGGTGGTCAAGAGCGACGGCCGGGAAGAGCTGTTCACGCGCCACAAGGTCCTCAACGGCCTGCTGCGCGCGTGCGAGAAGCGCGGCATCGCCCTGGACCGGCTCGAGCGTGCCTGCGACGACATCGAGAACGACCTGCGCCGCGTGCCGGGGCGCCCGGTCACGACCAGGATGGTCGGCGAGCGGGCGCTGCGCCACCTGCGCGACATCGACAAGGTGGCGTACATCAGGTTCGCCTCCGTGTACCGGCAGTTCGAGGACATCGAGGAGTTCCAGCAGGAGCTGGCGCAGCTGGAGCTGGCGGGCGTCGAGCCGCTGCCGGGCGAGGAGCCCCTTCCGGGCATCGACGCCGGGGAGCTCTACGCAGACGAGATCATCTTCACCACGCCGCGGAGAGCGGTGACGAACGAGGGGAGAACGGGGCAATGACTGAAACGGGGAAGGCAGTGATCGAGCTGTCCGCGAATGCGCTCAAGGTGCTGCAGCGCCGCTACCTCAAGAAGGGGGAGAACGGCGAACTGCTCGAGACCCCCGAGGAGATGTTCCGGCGCGTCGCGCGCGCCGTCGCGCAGGCCGAGCGCCTGTACAACCCCGCCGCTCCGGTCGAGGAGTGGGAGGGCACCTTCTACGAGCTCATGACGAGCCTCGAGTTCCTCCCCAACAGCCCCACCCTCATGAACGCCGGCCGCGAGCTCGGCCAGCTCTCCGCGTGCTTCGTCCTCC
>JBLMXT010000340.1:0-4368 GCA_050257915.1 Deltaproteobacteria bacterium | reverse complement strand
CGACCTTAACGGACACGCGGCCTCCCGGCAGGGGGCGCACGAGCAAGAACGGCCGGCCGGCGGGGCCGCCGGGGCGGTCACCCCGGCCGTGGAGCTCGCGCTGCCGGCGCGCCCCGAGCACGGCGACGTCACCACCAACGCGGCGCTGGTCACGGCCAAGCGGGCCGGGCGTCCGCCGCGCGAGCTCGCCGAGGCTGTGGGCGCCCGCTGGGCGGCGGGCGCGGGCGCGGGTGTCTGCGACCGCTTCGAGGTCGCCGGGCCCGGCTTTCTCAACCTGTTCCTCAGCGACGCCTGGTACCGCGGCGCCCTCGACCGGCTCCTCGCCGAGGGCGGCGACTACGGCCGGGGCGCGCTGCCGCAGGAACGGCGCCAGAAGATGAACGTCGAGTTCGTCAGCGTCAACCCGACCGGGCCGCTGCACGTCGGCCACGCGCGCTACGCGTCGTACGGCGACGCGCTCTGCCGCATCCTCGCCTTCGTCGGCCACGACGTCACCCGCGAGTTCTACGTCAACGACTACGGCACCCAGATGACCCGCTTCGGGCAGTCGCTCGCCGCCCGCTACGGGCAGCGGCTCGGCCTCGACACGCCGGTGCCCGAGGAGGGCTACCAGGGCGAGTACCTCCTCGACCTCGCCGACGAGCTCATCGCCGCCGTCGGCGACCGCTACCGCGAGGCGCTCGCGGCGGTCGCCCCGGACGTCGAGGCGTTGCCGGCGGAGCTGGTCGGTGAGCTCAGGCTCTGGGGCCGCGACGCCATCCTCGCCCAGTTCCGCGTCACCCTCGGGCGCCTCCGCGTCCCCTTCGACGTGTGGACGCCGGAGAGTAGCCTCTACGCCGGCGACGGCGATCATCGCGGGTTTGGCGGCGAGGTGGGCAAGTCGCTCGCCGACCTCGACGGCGAGAGCCTCCTCTACGAGGAGGGAGGCGCCTGCTGGCTGACGACGACCCGGTTCGGCGACGACAAGGACCGGGTCCTCATCCGCCAGACCGGCGAGCCGACCTACTTCCTCAGCGACATCGCCTACCACCGCGACAAGATGGACCGCGGGTTCGAGCACATGATCGACATCTGGGGCGCCGACCACCACGGCTACGTGCCGCGGATGAAGGCGGCCTTCACGGCGCTGCCGCCGCACGACCCGGACAAGCTGGAGCTCATCATCGGACAGCTGGTCAACCTGCTCGAGAGCGGTGAGTCGCGGCGGATGAGCAAGCGTCGCGGCGACATCGTCACCGTGGACGACCTGATCGACGCGATCGGCGTGGACGCGGCGCGGTTCCTGCTCGTCGGGCGCTCGCACGACACGACCCTCGACCTGGACATCGACCTCGCGGTGCAGCAGACCAACCAGAACCCCGTGTACTACGTGCAGTACGCGCACGCGCGCATCTGCAGCATCCTGCGCAACCTGCCCGGCGGGGGGGAGCGGCCGGCGGGTGAAGCCGTCCCGGCCGTGCCCGTGGGGCCGCACGAGCGCGCGCTGCTGCAGGCGCTCGCGCGCTTCCCGGACGTGCTGCTGAGCGCCGCCGACACGCGCTCGCCGCACCGCGTGCACGGGTACCTCGGCGAGCTCGCGGCGGAGTTCCACGTGTTCTACCGTCACTGCCGCGTGCTCAGCGACGACGCGGCCGTCACCGTGTTCCGCGCCGGGCTGTGCATCGCCGTGCGGGCCACGCTGGCCTCAGGGCTGGGCCTGCTCGGCGTCGGCGCCCCGGACTCGATGTGAGCCCTCAGCCGGCCGCGAGCTCTCAGCCGCCGTACTTCTCGCGTACCCAGGTGCGGAGCTCGTCGAGCTGCCCGGGCGTGAGGTCCTTGTCCAGCCCGAGCAGCATGGAGACCGCGGTGCCCGTCTGGTCGGCGATCAGCTTGTGCACCACACTCTCGAGCACCGTCTGCGCCACCTCACGGCCGGGGATGGCGGGCTTGTAGACGTAGGCGATGGCCGACTTGTCCTGCTCGAGCAGGTGCTTCTTCACGAGGTTGTTCATGACCGTCATGACGGTCGTGTAGGCGATCGTCCGCCGCTCGCGCAGCGTCTCGTAGACGGCGCGCACCGTGGTCACCTGCTTCTCCCAGACGACCGCCAGGATGTCGGCCTCGAGAGAACCGATGCCGGTGAAGGGCGCGCCTTTGGTGCTGCGCAGCCACTTCGGTCTTGCCTCCTCCATCACGACTCCCTTGCCGTGCGGTTGCGTACGCGGCGCTGCCCCCCGGCGCTGTGCAGTACGTATGACAAGGTACGTATTCCCATTCAGCACAAACTCACGCCGCTGACATACACTGATGTCCTGCGGAGAGAGTGGGCGATCGTCGGGCTGGGGGGACGGTGACGGAACACATCGATTTGCTGCGAGATCTCTGTCTGGCTCCCGGCCCCACGGGGTTCGAGGCGGCCGCCCAGGAGGTCTTCCGCGGCCGCCTCGCGCCGCTCGGTGAGGCCTCGGGCGATCCGCTCGGCAACGTCTGGCTGAGCGTCGGTCCGGGCGACGGCCCGCTGGTCGCCGTCGTCGCCCACGCCGACCAGATCGGCCTGATCGTCACGTACGTGGACGAGCACGGGTACCTGTCGGTGGAGCGGATCGGCGGCGTGGCGCCGCTGTTCGTGCCCGGCCGGCACTTCGTGGTCCACGGCCGCGGCGGACCCGTCCACGCGGTGGGCGGGCGCAAGCCGGGGCACATCATCCCGGAGGAGGAGCGCCGCACGGCGCCGGAGCTGCACGAGCAGTTCCTCGACATCGGCGCCGCCGACCGCGAGGCCGCGCTCACGCGCGTGGCGGTCGGCGACCCCGTGACCTTCACGCCGGACTTCGTCGAGCTGTCCCCCGGCGTGGTCGCCACGCAGGCGCTCGACGACCGCGCCGGCATGTACGCCGTCATCCGCGCGCTCGAGTCGTACGCGGCGGAGCCCGGCTCCGCGCGGCTCACGGGCTTCGCCACCGTGCACGAGGAGACCACCTTCATGGGCGCCAGGGCGCTCGCCACTCGCTTGCGTCCGGATGTGCTCATCGTGCTCGACGGCGACTTCTGCAGCGACACGCCGGCGGCGGACGCCAGGCGGCTCGCCGGCGACGTCCGGCTGGGCCGCGGGCCGGTGCTCGGCCGCGGCGCCGGCAGCAGCGAGCGTCTGGTCGCGCTCGCGCGCGAGGTCGCCGACGCCGAGGGCCTCCCGGTGCAGGTCAAGGCGTTCCCCGGAGAGACCGAGACCGACGCCGACGAGCTGATGGCCGCCGGCACGGCCGCTACGCTGAGCGTCGGCCTGCCCCTGCGCTACATGCACTCGCCGTTCGAGGTCGCGTGTCTGGACGACCTGGAGGGGGCGGCGCGCCTGGTCGCCGCCCTGGCGCGCCGGGTAGGCGAGGCCGGCTTCGCGGAAGCGGCGACGGCGACTTCAAAGGAGCGCGCATGAAGCTGTTCATCGCCGTCGATCTCGAGGGCATCTCCGGCGTCGTCTCCGAGGCGGACACGGAGCGGGAGGGCGCGCCGGCGCGGCGCGCCCGCGTCCACATGCGGGCCGACCTCGACGCCGTCCTCGACGGCTGCGCCGCGGCCGGCGCGGCCGAGGTCGTCGTCTGCGACGCGCACGACGACGGCCGCAACCTCGACCCGGCCGGGCTGCCGGACCACGTGACGCTCATCGGCGGGTCGCCCACGCCCGACAGCATGCTCCAGGGGCTCGGCCCCGGCTGCGACGGCGCCCTCTTCGTCGGCTACCACGCCAGGGCGGGGACGGCCGCGGCCGTGCTCGAGCACACCTGGAACTACAAGGTGTTCTCGGTCTCGGTGGGCGAGCTCGAGGTGGGCGAGTTCGGCCTCGCCGCTCTGCTCGCCGGCCACGCCGGCGTGCCGGCGCTGTATCTCTGTGGCGACGACAAGGCCGCCGCCGAGGCCCGTGCGCTCGTGCCGGGGATCGCCACGACGGTGGTCAAGACGGGCGTGCGCCGGGAGGCGGCGGCGTTCGTCGAGCCGCAGGAAGCGCGCGCCCGCGTACGCGCCGACGTGGGGGCGGCGCTGCGCTCGGGGTCGTGGCCGGCGCCGCTCGCCTGGAGCGGTGATCCGCTCCTGCTGACCTTCACGCGGGTCCCGTTCTGCGACCTCGCCGAGGCGTGTCCCGGCGCCAGGAGGCTGGACGGGCGCACGCTCGAGATCGGCGGCTCGTCGTTCGCCGATCTCTACGCCGGGTTCCTGGCCTGTCTGCGGCTCTCGGAGGCGCAGGGATAGGCGCCGCCGGCGGCGCGGACGCGGCTTGCGGGTCCGCCGCCGCTATGGTCAGATAGTGCCCTCGAGCGGATGTGGTGCAGCTGGTAGCACGTCAGCTTCCCAAGCTGAAGATCGCGGGTTCGAGCCCCGTCATCCGCTCCAGCCCTC
>JBLMXT010000339.1:0-2724 GCA_050257915.1 Deltaproteobacteria bacterium | reverse complement strand
AGGTCGGCGAAGGCGCTCGCCGCGGCCACAGTGTCGCCGCCATAGGCGGCGATCAGGGCGTGCGGCACGGTGCCGATGCCCTTGCCGCCCCACCACGAGGCCTGCGCGTCGGTGCTGACGCCGATGGCGCCGGCGACGTGCGCGGCGTACCCGTCGCCGGTCTGCACCCGGTAGTGGTCGAAGCGCGCCGGGAAGAAGAGGATCGGCTTGCCGCGGGCGGCGTCGACGACGCGGCGCACGTTGGTGCTGATGAGCGTGCGCCGCGACAGCACGCCGAGGTACACGGTCTCCAGGTGGGCGAAGAGGGCGTAGTCGCCCTCGATCGTCAGCACCGTCTCCCACCCCGACAGCTCGTCGCCGTCGTAGAGCGCGCGCACGTCGAGCTGGTCCCAGCCGGCGACCCACACCCGCTCGTCGCCTGCGGCGACGTAGCGCCCCGTGCACAGCCTCAGGATGGCCAGCGCCTCGTCCATCCCCCCCAGGACCGCGCCGTCGGTCTTCTGGAAGACCTGCATCGTCACGCGGGGATGCCGGTCCTTGGCCTCGAGCACGCGCTTGGCGCCGTTGAAGTACGCGTCCGTGTAGTAGCCCTCCCGCAGCCTGTCGACGGGGAGGGCGAACACCTCTGGGGCCAGACGTGAGCGCGGCATGGCCGGATTGTACCCCCGCGGTCGGCGACCGCGGCAGGCGCCGTCGCTACCGGCCGAACCTGCCGCCGATCACATCGAGTGTCTTGGCCGGCGTCACGACGAAGCGCAGGGTGTAGGCGCCCGCGCGGCGCAGCCGGAGGTCCATGAACCGGTCCGTGCGCGGCACCACCGTCCCGGGCCCGCCCTCGAGCACCCAGTACGGCGACGAGGTGACCTTGAGCCAGTACGTCCCGGGCCGGGTCACGCTGAACATGATGCGCTCGTGCCCGAAGAAGCTGATCGTACCTTCCCCGGGCGTGTCGCCGGCCGCCGCGGCCGGCACGGCGGGATCGGGGACCAGGATGGGCTCGGCGTCGAGCAGCCGGTAGATACGCCAGGCGCCGGTCTGCTCGACGAAGACGAAGGCCCGCGAGCTCTCGAGCAGCCGGGCCTCTCGCCTGCTCCACGGGTCCAGCGGTCCCTGGACCGGGGAGAAGATGTACTCCACGCCCATGCTGCGCAGCCAGTCGGCGTACTCGGCCGCGTCGTACGGCGTGTAGAAGAGGCTGTTGTGGATGGCGTCGGCCTGGCGGTACCACCCGCGGGTGATGGGGTAGCCGGCCTCCGGGAAGTAGAGCGCCTCCCAGTGGCGGCGCAGCGCCACCACGTGGAAGCGGTAGTTCGGGTCGTACAGGTCCCTGGCTGCGGCGAGGGCGGGGGCGAAGTACGCGCGCGTCGTCTGCGGGCGCTCGACGGCGTTCAGGAAGTGACTGGTGGCGGTGCCGAACTGCAGCAGGGAGAAGAGCACGATGGGGATGATCGCGAGCTCGCCGCCGCGGAACGGCCGGCGCAGCCGGGTGTGGCGGAGCAGCAGGAGGAGCGGCAACCCGAAGACCATGAAGAAGCGACCGCTGTTGTTGCCGATCGGGCTGCCGGGCGTGATGAACGACCCGACGCAGAGGCCCGCGTACACGAGGAAGAGCACGATGAAGGGCCGGCGCGGGTGGACGGCGTTCACGCCGGCCAGCGCCACGCCCACGAGGGCGAAGCCGAGGAAGACCATGAGCTGCGACGTCTCGTTGAGGTACGAGCCCGGCTCTGAGAACCCGAGGCCGATGGCGAAGCGCACGACGACGGCGGGGGCGAGGGCCGCGGCGAACACCGCGTAGCGCCGCCGCGCGGCCGGCCGCACGATGAGGTCCGTGAGCACGAAGGGCGCCACGACCACCAGTCCCATCGGATTGGCGAAGATGCCGATGGCCACCGGCAGCGCCGCCCACACGGGCCGGCCGCGCGCGAGCAGCGCGAGGCCGGCCAGCGTCAGCGCAAGGGCCAGCACGAAGGGGTCCTGCCCGTGCGCGAGGTAGAGCGTCATGACGAGCGCGAAGCCCCACGCCGGCCACACGTCGTCGATCTTCCACAGGTCGCGCACGTAGATGAAGAAGGAGACCGGGATGGACCCGGCCACGAGGATGACGATGACCGCGCCCGAGACGTACTGCGCGAGCCAGTAAAAGACGAAGCCGTAGGTGATGGCGCCGTACCCGCCGCCGTACCAGTACGTGTCCCAGAAGACGGAGTCGCCGTCGCGCAGCAGGTGGACCTTGTAGGCGTGGGCGGCGTCGTCCCATCCGGGCACGCCCTTCAGCTCCATGAGCAGCGTGACCAGCGCGACGGCGGTGGTGGTCACGAGCCAGAGCGTGAGCAGGCCGCGCCTGGTGCGCAGCCAGGACTCCAGCGCCGAGAGGCTCACCCGGCCGGCGCCGCCAGCCGCATCGCCGCCACGAAGCTCTCGGCCAGACCGGGCGTCGCCGGCAGCGAGGGCACGAGCGTGGTCGCGAGGCAGCGCCCGTGCACGAAGCCCTCGACCTGCCCCTCGCCGCCGGGGTCGCCGACGCGCCAGGCGAAGGCCTCCTGCTGGAGGGTGAGGAACTCGAGGTCGAAGAGCTCGTACAGGGTGACCTCTCCCCCGGCGTAGGGGTTCTCGCGCGCCGCGGCGGCGCGCACGTACCGCGGCCGCTCGTACCACTCGAGGAGCTCGGCCTCGGCGGGCAGGATGCCGGCGAGCTCGTGGGTACGGCCACGGCTGTCGGCC
>JBLMXT010000338.1:0-4585 GCA_050257915.1 Deltaproteobacteria bacterium | reverse complement strand
CCTGCCGGCCGGCGACCGTCTGGCGCCCGTGTTCTCGCCGGCCGAGCGCGAGCAGCGTCGCGAGGAGCGCGAGGTCGAGCGCACCGTCGCCGGCGAGAAGATGGACTTCTCCGCGCACATCGACCCGCGTCTCGTCGTCGAGGAGAGCCCCATCATCCCGGCCGGGGTGATCTTCCCGCTCGAGGGCTGGATCACGGTCGGCCGCGCCTCCACCAGCGACATCGTGCTCGACGAGCAGTTCGTCTCGAGCACGCACGCGCGCCTGCTGCCCCGCGGCCAGTTCTACTACGTCGAGGACCTCGGCAGCACCAACGGCACCTTCGTCAACGAGAAGCAGGTGACCGAGGCGCAGCTCAAGCTGGACAGCCGGGTGCGTATCGGAGAGACCACGTTCCGCTACGAGGAGTGAGCGCCGGGTGACGCTCGTCGCCAGACACGGCGCCCTCACCGACATCGGGCTCCACCGCAAGACGAACGAGGACACGTTCGTCGTGCAGCCGCCGCTGTACGCCGTCTGCGACGGCATGGGCGGCGCCAGCGCCGGAGAGGTCGCCAGCGGCCTGGCCGCGGAGACGCTGGCCGCCGAGGTCGCCGCGGGCACGCCGCTGCACGCGGCCGCCGAGGCCGCCAACGCGGCGGTGTTCCGGCGCGCCCACGACAACCTCGAGCAGACGGGCATGGGGACCACCCTCACGGCGTTCGTGCTCGAGGGCAGCACGGCGCGCTTCGCCCACATCGGCGACAGCCGCGCCTACCTGCTCCGGGACGGCGAGCTGCGCCAGGTGAGCGACGACCACTCGCTGGTCGGCGAGATGGTGCGCGACGGCCGCCTGACCGAAGAGGAGGCGGCCGTCCACCCGCACCGCAGCATCCTGAGTCGCGCGCTCGGCACCGAGCCGCAGGCGCGCATCGACGAGTTCACCGAGGACCTCCTGCCCGGCGACGTGCTGCTGCTCTGCAGCGACGGGCTGAGCGGCCCGGTGGCGGCCGACGCCATCCGCGTCGCGCTCACGCGCAGCGACCCCCAGGCCGCCGCCGAGCGCCTGATCCTCGAGGCTCGTCGCGCCGGCGGGCCGGACAACATCACCGCCGTCGTGGTCCGCCTGGTGGAGGGCCCGCACGGCGCCGAAGACGACGAGACGACACTCGTGCAGGCCGCCGATCCGGAGGCGGACGTCGCCACCGGAGAGCTGCCGTTCGTGGTCGCCGCACCGGAGGGCGGGGAGCCTGCGGGCGACGCCGCCGACGCGCTCGCCGCCGAGGCGGAGACGCTGCGTGCCGAAGAGGCGGGCAGCACGGTGGCCGCCGACGTGGCCGCCGCGGCGGCGCGCCGCCGCCGCCGCTCCGTGCGCCGCCTCGGCATCGTCGCGGCGGCGCTGGGCCTGCTCACCGCCGCGCTCGCCGCCGGCGCCTTCTTCCTCAGCACCGTCTTCTTCATCGGTGTGGACGACGGCACGCTGACCGTCTACAGCGGCGTCCCGGCCAAGATCGGCCCCGTGCCCCTGCACGCCGTCTATCGTCGCAGCCACGTCACCTACGAGTCGCTCTCGCCGTCGGCGCGCACCATCGTGGACGAGCAGCAGCTCCGCGACCGCCAGGACGCGCTCGACCTCGGCGGGCTGCTGGGGATGTGGCGATGAGCCGGCGCAACCTCGAGCTCGTGTTCCTGGTGCTCGCCGGCGCCGTGAGCACCATGGCCTACGTGTCCGTCTACGCGGGGCGGTTCCGCGAGATCAACCGCATCTCCATCATCTACGGGCTGGTGTTCGTCGCCATCTTCGTGCTGCTGCACCTGGTGGAGCGCATCTTCCTGCCGCAGGCCGACTCCTTCCTGCTCCCGATCACCGCGCTGCTCGCCGCCATCGGCCTCACGGAGATCTTTCGCATCAAGCCGGCGCTGGCGCTCCTCCAGGGGCAGTGGCTGCTCGTGGGCGCGGGCCTTTTCGTCCTCACGGTGCTGGTCGTGCGCGACCACATGAAGCTTGACCGCTACCGGTACCTCATCGGCGCCGTGGGGCTCACGCTCCTGGTGATCACCATCGTGGCCGGCACCACCGTCAACGGCGCCAAGCTGTGGATCCACGCGTTCGGGTTCAGCATCCAGCCGTCGGAGTTCGCCAAGCTGGCGATCGTGATCTTCCTCGCCGGCTACCTGGACGACAAGAAGGTGATGCTGTCGGTGCCGCAGCGCCACGTGGTCGGCGTCCCCGTGCCCGCGTTCAAGTACTTCGGGCCGTTGCTCGTGATGTGGGTGCTGTCGCTGGCCATGCTCGTCTTCATGAAGGACTTCGGCATGGCGCTGCTGTTCATGTCCATCTTCGTCGCGCTCATGTACATGGCCACGGCGCGCGTCGTGTACGTGGTCGCCGGCGTGGGGCTCTTCGCCGCCGCCGGCGCCATCGCGCTGGCCATCGTCCCGCACGTGCAGGACCGCTTCACCGTGTGGCTGGACCCCTGGCCGAACGGGGCCACGTCGGGCTATCAGTTGCTCCAGTCGCTGTTCACCATCGCCGACGGCGGCGTGCTCGGCGCCGGCTTCGGGCGCGGCTACCTGCTGTTCGCCAACCGCCAGCCGGTGGTCCCCGACCTGCAGACCGACTTCATCTTCACGGCCATCGCCAACGAGATGGGCCTGCTGGGCGCGGCCGGCATCGTCCTCGTGTTCCTGCTCTTCGTGTGGCGCGGCTTCCGCATCGCCGTCTTCGCGCCCGACGGGTTCTCCAAGCTGCTCGCCGCCGGCCTGGCGACGGCGTTCGCCCTGCAGACCTTCATCATCATCGGCGGCGTGACGCGGCTCATCCCGCTCACCGGCATCACGCTCCCCTTCGTGAGCTACGGCGGCAGCTCGATCACCGCCAACCTGATGCTCGTGGCGCTGCTGCTCATGGTGTCCAACCGCTCCAACATCATCCGCGGCGGCAGCGAGCTCGAGCGGCGCCGGCTGGCGGAGAGGGGGTAGCGCCGTGAACCGGGCGATGTCCAAGGTCTTCGTCATCACCGTGGTGCTGTTCGTGGCGCTCATCGTGAACCTCACCTGGATCATGGGCGTGCGCGCGCAGTGGTTCCAGGACCGGCCGGAGAACAAGCGCAGCATCGCCAAGGAGATGAAGATCAAGCGCGGCGACATCCTCGGCTACGACGGGTCGGTCATGGCCGGCACGGAGCGCCGCTCGGGCTACTACCAGCGCCGCTACCCGAACGGGACGCTCGCGCCGCAGCTGCTCGGCTACGACTCCGTGCGCTACGGGCGCAGCGGCATCGAGGCCCAGCTGAACGACGAGCTCACCGGCCAGGCGAGCGACCTCGGCGTGCAGAACTGGGTGGACAAACTGCTGGGGCGCCGGCCCAAGGGTGCGGACGTCAGGCTCACCCTCGTGCCGGGGGTCCAGAAGGTGGCCCAGTCCGAGCTCCAGGGGCAGAAGGGCGCCATCGTCGTGCTCGATCCCACCACCGGCGCCCTCATCGCCTCGGCCTCGGCTCCGACCTACGACCCGGCCAACCTCGAGGACAGGTGGGCCGAACTCAGCAAGGACGCCTCGGCGCCGCTGCTCAACCGGCCCACCCAGGGCCTGTACGTGCCCGGCTCGGCGTTCAAGGTCGTCACCGCGTCGGGCGGGCTCGACACCGGCCGGGTCACCCCGGACACGGAGTTCGTCGACACCGGCACCTACGTGGTGTTCGGCGGCAAGGTGACCAACTACGGCGGCGCCGTGTATGGGCCCAACGACTTCACCACGGCGCTCACACTCTCCATCAACACGACCTTCGCCAAGGTCGGCAACCTGCTCGGGCGCAAGCGCCTCATCACCGCCGCCGAGCGCTACGGCTTCTACCAGAAGCCGCCGCTCGAGCTGCCCGTCGGCGAGGTCGTGGCCAGCGGCCGCTACGGCAGGAAGGGGCTGCTCCCGCCCGACGCGTTCATGGACCCGCTCGACGTCGCCTGGGCGGCCTGCGGGCAGGAGCGAATGCTGGCCACGCCGCTCCAGATGGCGCTCGTGGCCGGCGGGGTGGCCAACGGCGGCCGCGTGATGAAGCCGTACTACCTGCAGGAGATCGTGACGTCCGACGGCCGGGTGGTCCGCACCACGCAGCCGGAGCAGTGGCTGGTGGCGACCAAGGCGCTCACCGCCAGCGAGCTCAACCTGATGATGCAGCGGGTGGTGAACGCGGGCACCGGCGCGGCCGCGGCGCTCGAGGGCATCCAGGTGGCCGGCAAGACGGGGACGGCGGAGAAGGGTGACGGCTCCAACCTCGCCTGGTTCATCGGTTTCGCGCCGGCGGACGACCCGCAGGTCGCCGTCGCCGTCGTCGTCGAGGACACGCAGTCGACGGGCGGCGAGGCGGCGGCGCCGCTCGCCGCCGCGGTGATCAAGGCGGCGCTGGCGCAGCCCGCCCTGCCCTGACGGGCAGGGACCGGGCGCCCGTGGTCGTATGCATGAGGACGAAGGAGAGAGGCGGCTGATGTGAGCGACGTGTTCCAGCCAGGACAGCTGGTCGGCGGCCGCTACCGCGTGGTGCGCAAGCTCGGCGGCGGCGGCATGGCCGACGTGTATCTGTGCGAGGACCTCACCCTCGGCCGGCACGT
>JBLMXT010000337.1:0-4077 GCA_050257915.1 Deltaproteobacteria bacterium | reverse complement strand
TGCCGATAGTGGAAGGGACCAGTCGGAGAACGGCGAGAGGCAGGCGATGGGAGAGTACACGACGTTCGAGTGCCGCCAGTGCGGCTACCAGGCCGAGCGCATCCGCTGGGGCGTCAGCGTCTACGACCCGCGCCAGCGGTTCATGCCCGGGTACTGCGTCGAGTGCGGCACCATCGTCGAGGTCGACATGACCGGCGCCGACATCCACGTGGACGAGTTCCGCTGCGTGGTCTGCGGCAGCGAGCTCTTCTTCCTCGAGAAGGCCGCCTCGTACACCTGCCCCAAGTGCAAGGCGCACGACATGCTGCTGCACCAGGGCGAGTACTGGTAAGAGGCCCCTACTTCGTGATGACGACCGGGCTGCCGGCCGGCACGTACCTGCTGACCGCGAGCACGTCCTTGTCGTGCATGCGCACGCAGCCGTGGCTGACGGCCTTGCCGATGAGCTCGTCCTGGTTGGTGCCGTGGATGGCCACCGGCCCGCCCTGCTCCCAGTACGCCAGCTTGGGCTGGAACGCGCTGATGCCCAGGGCGAGCGCGCCGTAGGCGCCGCCCGGCGCCGGCGGCTTGAGCTTCTGGTTGATGAAGTAGTAGCCGGTCGGCGTGGTCAGGCCGGGCTTGCCGACGGCCACGGGGTACGTGTCGATGAGCTCACCGCGGCGGTACACGCTCAGCCGGCGCTCGGAGAGGTCGATGGTGATCTTGGACGAGGTGGTGTAGAAGGCCAGCTTGCCCTCCGGGATCCAGCCACGGCTCCCGTTGGGGCGCATGGCGAGCCACACGCGGTACCAGACCCTGCCTCCCGTCTCCCTGGTCGTGTCGACCAGGACCAGCGTGGGGTAGCCGTTCTGGTTCACCTTGCCGAGCCTGGTCTTGACCGGCGCCGAGGTGCTCGGGCGTGTGTAGACCGTCACCGGGCCGACGGCCTTGCCGACCGTCCACCGCTGGAACCGCGGTTCGGGGTCGGCCGCGGCGGAGCCGGAGGGCGCCGGCGTGGGCTGCGTCACCGGCGCCAGCACCTGACTGGCGCCTGACCCCTGCGCGCGGGCGCGGACCGCGGCGTAGCCGCCCAGGGCCGCGGCGAGCAGCACGGCGAGGCCGACGACGACGACGACGATGTCACGTGTGCGGGAGTCCATCGACCTCAAGGATAGACAACCGGCCCAGACAGGTACAAACGAGCATGTGGTCGATTCCCCCCCGAGGCGTACACTAGTCGGCTGGAAGGGGCACCCAACGAAAGGAGCGCCGGTTGATCGCCGTCATCGTCCTCATCGTCATCGTGGTCGTGATCGTGGCCGTGCTGGCGGGCATGTACAACAGCCTGGTGAAGCGCCGCAACCAGGTGGACAACTCGTGGAGCCAGATCGACGTGCAGCTCAAGCGCCGCCACGACCTCATCCCCAACCTGGTCGAGGCGGTCAAGGACTACATGGCCTACGAGCAGGAGACGCTCACCAACGTCACCCAGGCGCGCGCCGCCGCCATCGACGCCGGCAAGCAGGGTCCGCAGGCGGTGGCCGAGGCGGAGAACGCGCTCACCGGCACCCTCAAGACCCTGTTCGCGGTCGCTGAGAACTACCCGGACCTCAAGGCCAACCAGAACGTCATGCAGCTCCAGGAGGAGCTCACGTCGACGGAGAACAAGATCGCCTTCGCGCGGCAGTTCTACAACGACAGCGTGCTCACGTTCAACAACAAGGTGCAGACGTTCCCGTCCAACCTCATCGCGGGGATGTTCAACTTCACGACGCGGCAGTTCTTCGAGGTCCCCGAGACCGAGAAGGCCGTCCCCACCGTCGACCTGAGGTAGGCGCGCGGCCGTTGGCCGCGATCGGTCATGTACGAACAGATCGCCCGCAACCGCCGCGCCTCCTGGCTGCTGGCCGGCCTCGTCGTCGCCATCCTGGCCATGCTGGGCTTCGCCATCGGGTACGCCACCATGGGGAGCACGCAGGGCGGCATCGGCCTGCTCGGCGTCTTCGGTGTCGTGGCCATCGTCTGGAGCATCATCGGCTACTACAGCGGCGACAAGATGGTGCTGGCGGTGAGCGGCGCCCGCCGCGTCACGCACGCCGAGGAGCCGCAGCTCTACAACGTCGTCGAGGAGATGACCATCGCCGCCGGCCTGCCGCAGCCGCCGGCGGTGTACGTGCTCGACGAGGCCTCGCCCAACGCCCTGGCCACCGGCAGGGACCCGCAGCACGCGTCGATCGCCGTCACGCGCGGGCTGCTCGACCGCCTGGACCGCGAGCAGCTCCAGGGCGTGATCGCCCACGAGATGGCGCACATCCGCAACTACGACATCCGCTTCGAGACGCTGGTCGGCATCCTCGTCGGCATGATCGCCCTCATCGCCGACTTCTTCCTGCGCTGGAGCTTCTGGGGCGGGATGGGCGGCCGCCGCCGCGGCGGCGGCTCGGGCGGCGACCAGGCGAGCGCGATCTTCGCCGTCGTCGCGCTCGTGCTCGCCATCCTGGCCCCGCTCGCGGCCTACGCGGTGCAGTTCGCCGTCTCGCGTCGCCGCGAGTACCTGGCCGACGCCTCGGCGGTGGAGCTCACCCGCAACCCGCTCGGACTGGCGCGGGCCCTGCACGAGATCGCCTCGGACCCGAAGCCGTTGCGCCACGCCAACCGGGCGACCGCGCACCTCTACATCGAGAACCCCATGAAGAAGACGAAGGAGGTCACCGGCGTCTTCGACACGCACCCGCCGGTCAGGCAGCGCATCGCGGTGCTGCTCGAGATGGCGCACGTGGGGCCGGAGGCGCTGGTGCAGGCGCCGCGCCGGGAGGCGGTCCCGCCGGGACCCGTGACGCCGGCGCCGCCGGCGGCGGGTGGACCCTGGGTGCCTCCTCCGGGGCCGCCGGGAACGCCCGGCTGAGACGGAGGAGCTAATCTCCCAGGCTCAGTGAGCGGTGCGCCTTGCGGCGCCCCCCTCGTTGACGAGACTGCGCAGGTCAATCGACGCCGGCGAGGCGCCGCCGGGAGGTCGCGCAGGTCGGGCGGAGGGCGCGGGCCAGCCGCAGGTGAGCCCGCGCCTCTTCCCCGCGCCCCAGCGCCCGCAGCGAGCGCGCGAGGGCGTAGTGCGCGTAGTCGCAGTCGGGCACGTCGGTCACCACCTCGCGGAACAGCACCGCCGCGCGCTCGTAGCGGCCGAGCGCGAACTCGGCGCGGCCCAGCGCCTCGCGGATGGAGTTGCGCCCGGGCTCCAGCTCGAGCGCCCGGGAGAGATGCATCGCCGCCTGCGCGGGGTGGCCGTCCTCGAGGAAGCCGGCGCCGCGTCGGAAGAGCGTGTAGGCCTCGCTCTCCGCGCAGAAGTCGGGGGTGCGGCGCTCGGGTGACTCCACGGCCGGAGCTCTCAGAGGCCGAGCCGGGGGGCGATGCCCTGCATCGCCTCGAGCCCGAGGGCGAAGAACTCGTCGGGCGCGAGGCCGAGCTCCTCGCAGCGCGCGATGGAGGCGCGGTCGACGCCGCGCGCGAACGCGCCCTCGCGGTAGCGCTTGCGCACCGACTTGACCTTGACCCCGGCGAGGTCCTTCTCGGGGCGGACGAGGGCCGCGGCCGTGATCAGCCCGCTCAGCTGGTCGGCGGCCACGAGGGCGACGTCGATGCGCTCCGTCGCCGCGACGCCGGTGTCCGGGTTGTGCGCGAGGACTGCGTGGACGGCGTCCTCGGGAAGGCCCAGGCCGCGGAGCTTCTCGGCGGCGACGGCGCCGTGGCGCGTGGCGTCGCCCTCGGTCTCCTCCGCGTCGAGGTCGTGCCCGAGGCCGGCGAGACCCCAGGCGTCGGGGTCCTCCCCCAGCCGCGTGGCGAGTGCGCGCATGATCGCCTCGGTGGCCAGCATGTGGCGGCGCAGGTTCTCGTTGGCCACGCGCGCCTCGACCTCGGCCAGCACCAGTGCGCGTTCGGGCGTCATCGCGCCAGCCCGCTCTCGATCTGATCGGCGATCGCCCGCGCGCACGCCGTCTTGGTGGTGCGCGGCACGTGGACCTCGCCCCCGGGCGTGAGGATCGTGATCTCGTTCTCGTCCGAGCCGATGCCGACGCCCTCCGCGAGGATGTCGTTGAACACGAG
>JBLMXT010000336.1:0-4002 GCA_050257915.1 Deltaproteobacteria bacterium | reverse complement strand
GTCGTTGACGGGCCGATACACCCAGAGGTCGAAGGTCACGGCGATGACGGCGAACAGCGCCAGCAGCACGGCGGCGACCTGGACGACCGACGAGCGGTCGACGACCGAGACGAGGAGGGCGAACGCGGCGGCGAGTCCCACGGCGACGACCGCGGTTGTCTTCAGTTCGAGGCTGATGCCTCGTCTGTGGCCGAGGCTTCCGCCTCGTTCCTGCTCCGGTGACCGGCCCGTGACTGGCCTCGATTCGGGGGCTTCTCGTGCCTAGAGACGGGTATCGGCAGAAGCACTGGCGACCATGATAGGGGCGCGCTTGCGTGTGGCCGGCCGCCGAAATGGCCGGCTACGGCCGGCCGGTCAGCCCTTGAAGCGGTTGAGGATGCGCCGGTCGCGGGTCGGGCGGTGGACCGTCCGGCGCTCGCCGATGCGGCGGTCGCGCAGGTAGTACGGACACACGGCGCAGTAGCAGCTGCAGCTCAGGCGGGTGTCGACGTCGGCGACGCAGATGAGCGGGGGCTGGGGGGTTGTGCCTGGGTCCTTCACGGGTGCATCACCTGAAGTGTACGGCGTGGACAGGCGCGCTCCTGCCCGCCGTCGTCAGCCCTGACGACGGCCTCCGCCGGCGCGGCCGCTTCAGGTGTCCAGGTAGCTCTCCACCACGGAGAGGACCTGGGCGATGCGGAACGGCTTGGTGATGTAGCCGTCGATGCCGACGTCGGTGGCGCGCTCCATGTCGGTGGCCATCGCCTTGGCCGAGAGGCCGACGATGATGATGTCCTGCGTGGACGCGTCGGCCTTCAGCTCGCCGACCGCCTCGTAGCCGCTCACGACCGGCATCATCATGTCCATGAGGATGAGGTCGGGGTGGTGCTGGTGGGCGAGGTCGACGGCTTCGCGCCCGTTGGTGGCCTTGTGGACCGTGTAGCCCTGGGTCTCCAGGGACATCGAGACGATGCTGAGGATGTCTGGGTCGTCGTCGGCGACCAGGATGGCGTTCGCCACGCTGCGCTCCTCCCCTTAGCTGATCTTGCCCGCCGCCAGCGGGTCCGCCGGCGTGGTTGATATCGGCATGGTGAAGATGAAGCTGGAGCCCTTTGCGAGCTTGCTCTGAAGGCGGATGGTGCCGCCGTGCAGTTCCACGAGCTCGCGCACGATCGCCAGCCCCAGCCCCGTGCCTCCCTGGGAGCGGGTGGCCGACGAGTCGATCTGCGTGAACCGCTGGAAGACCTTGTCCTGGTCCTCCTTGGCGACGCCGATGCCGGTGTCGGTGACCCAGATCTCGACCATCCCTTCCAGCGGGCGCGCTTCGATGCTCACGCTGCCGTTCTCGTGCGTGTACTTGATGCCGTTGGTGATGAGGTTCAGGAGGATCTGGTTGAGCTTGGCCGGGTCCGCCCACACGAGCGGAAGGTCGGTGGGCAGGAACGTGGAGATGCGGATGCGCTTGTCCTGGGCGCGCGGCTTGACCACGGGGAGCACGCCGAGGAGGGCCGCCCGCAGATCGACCGCTTCGCGGTTGAGCTCCAGGCGGCCCGCCTCGATCTTGGTGAGGTCGAGGATGTCGTTGATCAGCCCGAGCAGCGACTCGCCGCCCTTGAGGATGCTGTCGACGAACGCCGATTGCTTCTCGTTGAGCTCGCCGGTCATGCCGCTGAGCAGCATGTCGCTGTAGCCGATGATGGACGTGAGCGGCGTGCGCAGCTCGTGGCTCATGGTCGCCATGAAGTCGCTCTTCAGCTCGTCAAGGTGGGTGAGGTCGCGGTTCTTGCGCGCCAGCTCCTCGTTGTACTGGATGTTGCGCAGCACCAGCGCCACCTGGTCGCAGAGTGCGCGCAGGGTCGCGACGGCGGCCTCGGGCACGGCCTCGTCCGCGCGGTGCAGCAGGCAGATCACCCCGAGCGTCTCGTGCTTGGCCTCCAGCGGCGCGACGAGGAAGCCGCGGAAGCCGTCCTTCTCCATCGCCTTGAGCAGCTGCCGTACCTTGGGGTCCGTGACCGCCTCGTAGCGCTCGGCGCCCGCCTGCGCGACGGCGACGATGCCGAGCTCCTTGTAGCCGCGCACGGCGTCCGCCGTGACCTCGCCGG
Source organism: Deltaproteobacteria bacterium (assembly GCA_050257915.1). Classification (GTDB taxonomy): domain Bacteria; phylum Actinomycetota; class Thermoleophilia; order UBA2241; family UBA2241; genus CAIXSE01. The sequence continues at coordinate 1,921 of JBLMXT010000336.1, read as the reverse complement.
TGAGCGCGCGCTCCTCGAAGTCCTGGGAGTTGTGATTGAGGATGAGCGCGAACCCGCTGCGCACGCCCGTCGCGCTCGCGATCTGGTCCAGGGCTTCGGGGACGAGGCCGGCGGCGTCCTGGTGACGGAGGAACACGCGGCTGCTTTCGCTCATCACGCGCAGCTGTTCGTTGGTCGCCCGCATGCGGCGCAGCTGCGCCTCGGTGTCGGCCTTGGCGCCGGCGAGCTGGGTCGAGCTGCCGATGAGCGCCTGTGCCAGCCGCCCGCTGAGGAGCGCGACCAGCATGAACGCGGCGACGTGCAGGCTGACGGTGATGAGCATCCAGTTCGCGGGGACCTGGACCTCGGCGACGACCGCCGGCGTGTCGAGCCAGCCGAGGTGCTGGAGCTCCCAGACGGCGACGTACGCGACGCTGGCGACGGCGGCCGCCGCGTACGGCGCCCACGCCGCGAGGAACACCGCCGAGAAGACGATCGGCCAGACGTAGAAGACGCCCTCGGGGCTCAGGGTGCCGCCGGCGAAGATCACGCCGGCGGTGACCAGCGCGAGGTCGCTCCCCACGATGATCGCGGCGGTCGTGCGCGTGGGGAGCCGCCGCTCGACGAGGTACATCGGGAGGTTGACGAGCGCGACGATCGCGCCTCCGACGAGCAGCTCGGCAGCCACCAGGCCGTGATCGCCGATCTGCACCCAGAGGACGCCGGTGAGGAGCGCGATGGTGAAGAGGACGCGCACCCACATGGCGTCGTGCAGCTGCTTGCGCAGGTCCATAAGGTCGGCTCGGTCCTCCTGAAGACTGGTAGGGTATTCTATCCCGGCCCCCCGGAATCCGCCCTGCGGGCGCGCCGGTCCGCGGCCGCCCCGGAGAGCCCGGCCGAAAAGGAGGACACCATCACGTCCGCCCCTCGCCTCGTCGTGTGCGGGCTGGAACCCGGTCCCGCCGTCGCGCTGGCCTCCGGCGCGCTGCTCGCCGCGTTCGCGGACGAGCGCGCCGTCCGTCCCGTCCTTCTCGGCGCCGACCTGCCGCTCTGGCGGCTGCTGTACGCCGCCTCCGCCCGCGCCCCCAGGATCCTCGATCCGGCACTCGTCGACGACGTCGCCGCCGGAGAGCTCTACGACCTCTGGGCCTCCGGCAGCGACCTCACCGCCGTCGTCGCCGTGGAGCCGGCGCTCGACCGCTGGGAGGGCGTCAAGGGGTCGCGCGCGGTGGACGTGGCCGCGGCGCTCGATGCTCCGCTCGTCCTCGTCGTCGACGCCCGCGAGCGGGGCGCCACCGCGGCCGCGGCCGCCTGCGGCGCCCGTCTGCTGGCCCGCGGCGTCGAGTTCGCGGGGGCGATCGTCGTCGGCGGCGACGACAAGGGCGCCGCCGCCGATCTGCGTCGCATCCTCGAGGAGACCGCCAAGCTTCCCGTCCTCGGGTGGATACCGCCGCAGCTGAGCGAGCAGTTCGCGCGCCAGTACGGCGGCGGCCAGAGCGGGCTCCGGCAGATCGGGCCGCAGCCCGTCAAGGGTGGCGAGACGGCGCTCTGCCGGGAGGCCGGCGGCTTCCTCGACCGCGAGGGGCTCGCCGCCGCGGCCGCGCGCCGCGGCTATCTGCCGGCGCCCTCCCGCCGGCTGCTCTCACCGCTGCCCGCGGCCGCCGGGCTGACGCTCGCGGTGGCCTGGGGGCCGCCGCTCGAGCCGTTCGCCCTCGACGCCGTCGACCTGTTCAAGGCCATGGGGCTCACGCTCGAGCCCGTGCGGATCGGGAGCGACAAGGCCTTGCCGGAGGGCGCCGCCGGCCTCCTGCTGGCCGGGTTGCTCGACGAGGAGCAGTTGCCGGCGTTCGCCGGCAACGACGCGCTCCAGTCGCGGCTTTCCGCGGCCGTCGCCGGGGGACTGCCGGTGCTTGCGCTCGGCGGCGGTGCTCTGCTGCTTCTC